>DASWGE010000210.1:0-2519 GCA_036393895.1 Streptosporangiaceae bacterium
AGGGCATCCCACTGAGGCGTCCCGAGGTAGATCACGTCCTCGAGGTCGGGCAAGTCAGGCCCGACCTCGCCGACCATGGCCCGGTAATCGCTCGTCTTGAAGCGCTGGGCGCTGACCAGCACCCGCACGCCGGATTGGCGCAGCGCGAAGCGGAGCTCGTGGCTGCGGTAGGCCGGGTTGATATTGACGAGAATGACTCCGGCCTTTGCGGTGGCGTACTGCAACAGCACCCATTCGGCGCAGTTGGGCGCCCAGATGCCGACCCGGTCGCCGGCCCGCAGGCCGGCCGCGATCAGCCCGCGGGCGAGGGTATCGGTCTCGGCATCGAAGGCCGCATACGTCCAGCGCCTGTCCGTCGGCGCGTCAACGAGCACCTCGGCCCGCGGATGCGCTGCGGCGATCCGCCGCAGATTCGTGCCGATCGTCTCGCCGAGCAGCGCGCTGCCGGACGCGCCGTGGCTGTAGGACAGCATGACTTCGGAGGACATGACCGATCCCTTCGCAGGCTGATGCACCCCCATCGTGCCCGTTATGCCGCGTGGTGTGAAGGTCAGGAAAATGAGTGCGGGAACTAAATGTGTCAACCGGCACCTGGCGGGATTATGGTGATCATTACAGGATTCGAATGGACTTGACCGGAGCAGCACGTGGTTCTGTTGGTCATCTGGTTGATCGCAGCCGCCGCGCTCGGAGTAGCCGAGATGCTGACGACCACGCTCGCGCTCGGACTCGTCGCCATCGGCGCGCTCGCGGCGGCCCTGACGGAAACCGTCGGCGGCCCACCGCTCCTTCAGCTCGCGGTCTTCGTGGCGGTGTCCCTGACCGGGATCGTGCTGATCAGGCCGCTGGCGCTGCGGCGGCTCAAGCGCAGGACGACCTTTCCTACCGGGACGGCCGCCCTGGTCGGCCAGACCGGCTACGTCCTCGCTGACGTCTCGCCGCACGCGGGGCGGATCAGGATCGGCGGCGAGGAGTGGTCGGCCAGGCCCTATGACGAGAGCTCAGTCATCCCGGCCGGTTCCGCAGTCGATGTCCTGCAGATCAAGGGCGCCACTGCCCTTGTTCACAAGAGGGAGTAAAGATGTCGTCAGGTGCCGTGGCCGCGCTTGTGGCGGCCATCGTCGTGGTCGTGCTGGTGGTCGTTTTCCTGAGCCGCTCGATCTGGCTGGTGCCGCCCGCGAGGGCACGCAACGTGGAGCGCCTCGGCCAGTTCCACAAGACGCTCGTCCCCGGCCTCCACCTGGTCATCCCGATGATCGACAGGGTCAAGGACATCATCGACCTGCGCGAGCAGGTGGTGTCGTTTACCGGCCAGCGCGTGATCACCGAGGACAACGTCGTGGTCGCCATCGACACGGTGCTGTTCTTCCAGGTCACTGACCCCCGGGCGGCCGACTACGAGATCGTGAACTACATCCAGGCGATCGAGCAGCTGGCCGCGACGATGCTGCGGAGCGTCATCGGCAGCATGGACCTGGAGCAGACGCTGACCTCCAGGGACAAGATCAATACGCTGCTCCGCGGCGTGCTCGACGACGCCTCTGGCAAGTGGGGGATCCGGGTCACGCGGGTGGAGATCCGCTCCATTGACCCGCCTCAGTCGATCAAGGACGCGATGGAGAAGCAGCTCAAGGCTGAGCGCGAGAAGCGGGCGGCGATCCTGCACGCCGAAGGTGTGCAGCAGTCGCAGATCCTCACCGCCGACGGTGACAAGAAGGGCACGATCCTGCGGGCCGAAGGCGATAAGCAATCGGCGATCCTGCGTGCCGAAGGCCAGGCTCAGGCGATCTCGACCGTCTTCAAGTCCATCCACGACGGCAACCCCGACCCGAAGCTGCTCGCCTACCAGTACTTGCAGACGCTGCCGCAGCTTGCTCAGGGCCAGGGCAACACGGTGTGGATGATCCCGAGCGAGCTCACGAGTGCGCTGCGAATGCTCAGCTCCGCGTTCGGCGCAGGCGGCGCGGAGGAGAACGAAAGCGCGGTGGTCGCGGGCCGCGCACCGCGCGCGGCCCGCGTGCCGCAGCAGGCGTCAACTGACTACGGACCTGTCCTGCCCGAGTTCGTGGAGTCCGACATCAGGGATGCCTTCTACGGCGCGGACCACGCTGACCAGCCCGGGAAGTCAGGGCCTGAAAGCCAGGCCCACGGTCAGCAATAGCCCGAACGCCAGCTGAAGCCGGCCGGTCTGGCCAAGCACGCTGATCAGCCCGCGGCCCGCGGCCGCGCGCAGCACCTGCCTGACCGGCCCAGCCGCGAGTGGCACTGCGGCCAGCGTGACTAGCGTCAGGGGAGCCGCGGGTGCCATGGCGACCGCGACGGCGAAGGGAACGCACAGGCACGCCGCGTATAGCACTCTGGTGCGCCGGTCGCCGAGTACGACAGCGAGCGTGCGCTTGCCCGCCGGTTTATCGGTCGGGATGTCACGCAGGTTGTTGATCACGAGCAGCGCGCAGGCGAGCAGGCCCACAGGGATGGCGGCCACCGCGGCGAGCCACGTCAGCCTGTCCATCTCGACG
>DASWGE010000211.1:0-2295 GCA_036393895.1 Streptosporangiaceae bacterium
CCGCCGCAGAGGGCGTGTCACAGCCGTCCATGACCCAGCTCGTACAGCGCCTCGAGCAGCGCGGGCTGGTGACCCGGACGTCTGACCCATCCGATGGGCGGGTCGCACTGGTCAGCCTGACCAGCGAGGGTAGGGCCGTGCACGCCGCGCGCCGCCAGCGCAACGCCCGCCGGATCGCGGACTTGCTGGCTGACCTGCCGGAGAGCGACATCCGAGCACTAGCGAGCGCGCTCGCCACCGTGGTGCCAGCTGTCCGCCAGCGGATCGGCGGCGATGCCAGGGTCGCCAGCGGTGCTGCAAGCGGCTAATTAATCTCCGCCATCGCCTTTGCGTCTTTCCTGGGCCTGCTGCCGTCCGCGCCGCCGTCGGCCCCGTCCGACGGCACCCGATGATGAGGAGTTCCCGATGAGCGCGACTGCCGCCGAGCACACCGGCGTCGGCCAGGCACCAGCTCGCCAGGGGCGGCACAACCCTGTCGCGAACCCGTTTCGGCAAGCCAGGGCTGTCTGGGCGGTCGCGTTCGCGTGCGTCGTCTCGTTCATGGGTATCGGTCTAGTCGACCCGATTCTTCCGTCGCTCGCCGGGCAGCTGCACGCCACGCCGGCCCAGGTCGAACTGCTCTTCACCAGCTACCTGATCGTCACGGCCGTCGCAATGCTGGTCACTGGCTGGGTCAGCAGCAGGATCGGCGCCAAGCGCACTCTCGTGGCCGGGCTAGCGCTCATCGTGGTGTTCAGCGCGCTCGCCGGCGCCTCGGGCAGCATCGGGCAGATCGTGGGCTTCCGAGCTGGCTGGGGACTGGGGAATGCCCTGTTCATCGCCACCAGCCTGGCCGTCATCGTCGGATCGGCGAGTGGCGGATTCGCGGGAGCGATCGTGCTCTACGAGACCGCACTCGGGATCGGCATCGCCACCGGTCCGCTGGTCGGATCCGTGCTGGGCGGCATCAGCTGGCGCGGCCCGTTCTTTGGCGTGACGACGCTGATGGCGGTCGCGCTGGTCGCCACGCTGGTGCTGGTCAAGAAAACCCCAGCGCCAGCCACGAGACTGTCGCTGACGGCGCCGCTCGGTGCGCTGCGCCATCGCGGCTTGCTCACCATGGGCATCACCGCGCTTTTGTATAACTGGGGCTTCTTCACCGTGCTCGGCTTCGCGCCGTTCCCGATGCACCTGGATACTCACCAGCTCGGCATCGCCTTCACCAGCTGGGGCGTGCTCGTCGCGATCTGCGCCGTGTTCGTGGCTCCCCGGCTGCAGGCGAGGTTCGGCATCGCCCCGACCCTGTACGTCAACCTGACGCTGTTCGCCGCTGACATCGCCGTGATCGCCCAGTTCGCGAACAACCAGGCAGTGCTGATCGCCGCGGTCGTCGCCACCGGCATCTTCATCGGCATCAACAACACGATCACGACGCAGGCCGTGATGACTGTCTCGCCCGTGGAGCGCAGCGTGGCGTCCTCGGCCTACGGTTTCGTCCGCTTCATCGGCGGCGGGCTGGCGCCCTACTTCGCTGGCCGGATGGCCGAGCGCTGGGGAGTGCACGTGCCGTTCTACGTCGGCGCGGCGAGTGTCCTGGTAGCGATCGGGGTCCTGTCGACCGGCCACGGCCTGCTCCGCGCCGCTGAGCAGAAGCAGGCAGCCGAGTTCGCCGGGCCCGGACTTGAGCGCGACGCCGACGAGGCCGAAGCGCTCTCTGAGGAACTCGGATCGGCGACCTGAGGATCGGCCCTAAGCTTTGCCGGCAGCCCCCACATTCCCGCTAGAGGAGCCTCTCGGGCTCGATCCATCGGCGGACCTGTCGGCCGACTGCCTCGGTCGTCGCGGAGTCGGCCGTCCCGATCAGGATGCCGAAGCGCTGGACGGACACCGACCTGACAGCCTCGCACATGGCCCAGCTCGGCCGCTTCAGCCCGCCGTCACCGGTGACGGCGATGTGGTGTGGCAAGCGGCGATCCCTGCTTGTCAGTGGCACCACGATGCAATGGCCGATAGGCAGCTTGTTGAACCGGTCGGCGGACACGACGATGCACGGGCGCGTCCCCGCCTGCTCGCTGGCACGAGCAGGATCCAAGGCCACCGACCAGATCTGACCGCGCTGAGCCCTCACCGGTTGTACTCCGGCCACTCGCCGGCAGCGTCGCCGAGTCCGCTCGTGACCGAATCCCACACTTCGAGATCACCGAGGTACTCGGCCCAGCCTTTCGGGTCATCGTGCCTGAGGCGCTCATAAGACGCCTCGATGATCGCCCACTCCTGGCGCGCTTTCAGCTGGCTGCACACGTCGCGGAGCAGCGC
>DASWGE010000212.1:0-5255 GCA_036393895.1 Streptosporangiaceae bacterium
TCGTCTGCTACCGCTCGCAGCACGGCCGCGATCTTCTTCGCTTCCCTGGCGTCAGGGTGCTTCCCGCGGTGATAGGTGTTCGACAGCCCGTCAAGCAGTTTGATCAGGTCCTCGACTAGCACGGTCATCTCGTCTGTGCCCTTGCGGCTGGACTTCGCGACACTAGGCGGCGGCTCCAGGGTCCTGACCTGAAGTGCCTGCGCCCCGCGCCGGCCCTCGGCCACGCCGAATTCAACCCGCTGCCCGGCTCGCAAGACCGTGCCTGCCGTCGCCAAAGCAGTCGAGTGCACGAAGACCTCGCCACCGTCATCACGGGTGAGGAAGCCGAACCCCTTGTCGGCGTCATACCACTTGACCTTGCCAGTTGGCACGTGCGGACCCTTTACGCGAAGAGAAATGATGCGATACGACCTTGCTGCGCATATATAGGCTATCGGTCCCCACCCGGTGCGCCCACGTCCGGATGGAACTGGCTAGGCCAGAAAAGGCTTACGCACCAGGCACGGTATGCCTGAAATGTGCTTGCGTGTCCCCAGACTCCGCCGATGGCCGGGGTCACGAGCAGAACATACCCTGTTCGGTCCCCTAGGACACCGCATTAATGCTGCCTCAGGAGGGCCGGAGAATGCGGCTGTCAGCCACGCCTGCGCGGCATGCTCCACGGCGGATCCCTGGGCTCCCGTGGTCCGTTATAGGCGCGCCAGAGCAGGTAGCTGGCACCGAGGACAGCGCCGATCCTGCTCAGCCGGCCCAGGGCCAGCCAGGCTTCGAACGCGTACGAACCAAACGACGTGTGCTGGCCGCCCAGGACGATGGCGAGGGTCGCGCCGACTATGACGACGACGACGGGTCCGGCGAGCCCGAACCATTTATCGCGAAGATCCCATTTCCTGGATACCACCGCGATGAGGGCGCCAACGAGCCAGACCGGCTGGTATATGGCCCCTCCGATTCCCAGTACGAGAACCGCGATCGTTTCCAGGGGGTCTCGCACCGCGACACCGGCCAGAGCAGATCCGAACCGCGCAAGCCCGCCCGCAGCCGCGCCGGCTCGCTGGGATAGCCAGCTGCGGCCGGCCTCCTCGTAGACCGGTTCTGGCAGCTCGACGCTCAACTCGACACCCGGTTCGTCCTCGTCGAGCCCGGAGTGATCTGTCCCGCCCCGTCCTGGCGTCGCTTTGGGGCTGGCCTTGTCCTGCTCGGACTGTCCTGCGGGCGGCGCAGGCTCGCTGCCGGGAGCGTGCGAGTTGTCCGGAGCCGACGAGTTTCCCCGAGCGGGCGAGCTGGCCAGCGGCGGCGAACTGGCCGGCGGCGGCGAACTGCCCGGCGGCGGCGAACTGGCCGGCGGCGGCGAACTGGCCGAAGCGGGCGCTTCGCGTGGTCGCGGCACGCCGTTGGGAACGCCAGGAGAGGGCAGGCCGCGCGGAGTGCGCTGGGATGGCAAGCCGCGCGGAGCGCTCGGCGATCGTGGACCGGACCCTGGCGGCCCGGCGCGACCGGATGCGCCTTCCGGACCTGACGGTTCGTCGGAACTCGCTGGCTCGGCCAGGCGAGATAGGGCAGTGGGCGATGGCGGGCCCGACCCGCTGCCCGAGCTGCCGTTGCTGGCGTAGGCTGGCCTGCCGACCGCGGCCGGCAGGCTCGCTGTACCGGGTGACAGGGACTGCAGCGCTGCCCGGGACAAGGGCGGCATCGGTGCCGGAGCCCTGGCCGGCGCCTGCCTGGCCGGCACCTGCCTGGCCGGCACCTGCCTGGCCGGCATCTGGCTGGCCGGCACCTGGCTGATCGCCGGGATGCCCGGTGGCGGCCAGATCTGTCGGATGGATCCGTTTGCCCGGCTGCCGGAAGCCGGGTCCCTGAGGGCGGCGATCCTTGCGCGCTCATTCTCTGCGACGGCAGTCGGATCACCAAGGGCGGCCAGAATCCGCCTTGCCTGCGCCGCTGTCGGCTTGCTCAGGCTGCCAGTCTCATTGTCGATGCGCGCGCGCGTGTCGTCGAGCAATGCCTGCCGGTCCCTGGGCTCCAGCCGGGCCTTCGCGGCGAGCGACAACCGGTTGAGGTAGTCGCGGATCAGCTGCTCGCTGGGCGGATCCATGCCTTGATGATCCACCTTTAATGGCCGCTTGAGGAGCCGGCACGCAACAGGTGCCACTTCATTTACCTTGGCCCAGCGCCCCGGGAACACACGAAAAGGCGGCTCTGGCCCAAGCCAGAGCCGCCTTTCCTTGTCTCACCCGGGTCGGGACCCGGTGCGAGGTAGACCTCGGTCACCGCGCCGGCCGGAACGTACGTTCCGGCCGACTAACGAGGACTAGAAGTCCATGTCACCGCCGCCGGGAGCGGCCGGAGCCTTGTCCTTCTCCGGCTTTTCCACGATAACGGCCTCGGTCGTGAGGAACAGGCCGGCGATGGAGGCCGCGTTCTGCAGGGCAGAGCGCGTCACCTTCGCCGGGTCGATGATCCCGGCCTTGAACATGTCGACGTACTCGCCCGTCGCAGCGTTCAGGCCGTGACCCGGATCCAGACCGCGCACCTTCTCGGCCACCACGCCGCCCTCGAGGCCGGCGTTGACGGCGATCTGCTTCAGCGGCTCTTCGAGCGCGCGGCGCACGATATTCGCGCCGGTCAGCTCGTCGCCAGGCAGTTCGAGCTTCTTGAAGGCGTTCTTGCCGGCCTGCAGCAGGGCGACGCCGCCACCGGCGACCACACCCTCCTCGACAGCGGCCTTGGCGTTGCGCACAGCGTCCTCGATGCGGTGCTTGCGCTCCTTCAGCTCGACCTCAGTCGCCGCGCCAGCCTTGATGACGGCTACGCCGCCAGCCAGCTTGGCGAGCCGCTCCTGGAGCTTCTCGCGGTCGTAGTCCGAGTCGGTGTTCTCTATCTCGGCGCGGATCTGGTTCACCCGGCCGGAGATCTGCTCGGAGTCGCCAGCGCCGTCGACGATCGTGGTCTCGTCCTTGGTGACCACGACCTTGCGGGCCCGGCCGAGCATGTCGAGCTCGGTGGTGTCCAGCTTGAGGCCGACTTCCTCGCTGATCACCTGGCCGCCGGTCAGGACCGCGATGTCACCGAGCATGGCCTTGCGCCGGTCACCGAAGCCCGGCGCCTTCACCGCGACGGACTTGAACAGGCCGCGGATCTTGTTGACCACCAGGGTGGCGAGCGCCTCGCCATCCACATCCTCGGCGATGATGACCAGCGGCTTGTTGGCCTGGACCACCTTGTCGAGCAGCGGCAGGAGGTCCTTGTTCGCTGAGATCTTCGAGTTGACGATCAGGATGTACGCGTCCTCGAGAACCGCTTCCATCCGCTCCGGGTCAGTGACGAAATAGTGTGAGATGTAGCCCTTGTCGAAACGCATGCCCTCGGTGAGCTCGAGCTCGAGGCCGAAGGTGTTGCTCTCTTCGACAGTGATGACGCCTTCCTTGCCGACCTTGTCCATCGCCTCGGCGATCATCTCGCCGATCGCGGGGTCACCGGCGGAGATGGAGGCGGTCGAAGCGATCTGCTCCTTGGTCTCCACGTCCTTGGCCAGCTTGGAAAGCTCCTCGCTCACCCGCTCGACGGCCGCCTCGATGCCGCGCTTGAGCGACATCGGGTTGGCGCCGGCGGCGACGTTGCGCAGGCCCTCGCGGACCAACGCCTGAGCGAGAACGGTGGCGGTCGTCGTGCCGTCACCGGCCACGTCGTCCGTCTTCTTGGCTACTTCCTTGACGAGCTCGGCGCCGATCTTCTCCCACGGGTCCTCGAGCTCGATCTCCTTAGCGATGGACACGCCATCGTTGGTGATCGTGGGGGCTCCCCACTTCTTCTCGAGCACAACGTTCCGGCCCCTGGGGCCGAGGGTTACCTTGACGACGTCGGCCAGCTGGTTCATGCCGCGCTCGAGGCCGCGCCTGGCGTCCTCGTCATACGCGATCATCTTCGCTGCCATAGGCTCCTAGTCCTCCTGGAACTTATTGCCTGGTGAAATGCCGACCGAGCCGACGCCCGCGACGGACGGCAAGCCCCGCAGACAGTCCCTTCCTGCTGCGGAATACCCTGCCTCATCGCCCCGATCACGCTTGTGAGTTGGCACTCTCAACCCGAGAGTGACAACGACTTGTTTAGCACTCTCACCCCGAGAGTGCAAGCCGGGTCCTGGCAACTCCGCGGCCACCATCGGCATTGACGTCCTGACACGCGAAGACCCGGCACCCAGGAGGTACCGGGTCTACCGCGCCATGCCGCGGAACTAAACCGCTCTGACAGCCTCCGCTTGCGGGCCACGGTCGCTCTGCGTAATCTCGAATTCGACTCGCTGACCTTCTTCAAGCGTGCGGTAGCCGTCCGACTGAATAGCCGAGAAGTGGACGAAAACGTCCCTACCACCGTCGACCGCGATGAAGCCGTAGCCCTTATCCGCGTTGAACCATTTGACGGTGCCCTGAGCCATGAACAACAACTCCCTAACTTTTGCTCGGGCTTCGGGTCACGCCCTTGCTCGCGAAACCCGTGATCGCGGAGCGGGCTGGACGTGCTGCGCAAGCTCTGCCTGCCGTTCTCGCCTTACCGACAGCGACCGGACATTACGATACATGGTCCGGGGGTCCCGCGTACCGGGATACCCGCCCATCGTCCGAGCGGCGTGTTACCCCAGGTCAGGCGGGGTCGGCAGGCACCCACGAGCCCGGTTTCAGGCGAATTAACCGCCTGCCCAGGCGATTTCGAGCAACCGGCTGTCAGGTACGGCTCTCGGCTGGCGGAAAGATCTCCGGGCTGCTACCGGACCCGTGCGCCAGACAAGCTACCAAGCGCGCGGTCATCACACGAATCACCGATACGCCTGATTTCTTGTCTCACTAGCCCCGGCACGACCGTCGCCTGGCCGGCTTGCCGGGGACTTCGACTCGGTTCGCCGGACTTTCGCTAAATCATTAGGCTGTATCGCCGTCATTGTGAATCACTATGAATTTCGGCATCTGCCCCGCGGCGCGCTCACGGCGTCGCCACTCGGCGGGAATTACGGTCACTGGCCGGGTCGGCCAAACGTGACTGCCTGTGTGCCGCCGCCTTGGTAGGCAATCCGATCACGCACAGTGACGAAGGGCCTGGCCGACCGCCGAGTCGTAGAACCGGGTGAAGGCGGCCAGGCTCGGCTTGATCGGTTCGGGCACTGCCGCGGCTCCCGCGACGGCGTTCAGCGTCTTAAGCCCGTCGCCCGAATTGATGATCACGGTCTCCTCGGCCGGGTCGAGCTTCCCGGTCGCAAGCAG
>DASWGE010000213.1:0-8984 GCA_036393895.1 Streptosporangiaceae bacterium
CGCGGCTGCGCAAGGAGAAGGCCAAGCTGGAGCAGGAGCTGGCTAAGGCCCGCTTCGTGGTGGAGGTCCAGGCAAAACTGCAGGCGCTCTTGGAGACGATCTCCGAGGGCGCGGACACCGAGCCCGGGTCGAGCTCGTGACGGACGAGGCGATCGCCCTGCTGGCGCCGAGGATCGGCATCAGGGCGGCGTGCGCGGCGGCGGGCGTGCCGCAGGCCTCCTGGTACCGGCGGCACCGGGCCAGCCCTGCCGGGCCCCGGCGTGCGGCCGTTCCGCACCGGGACCGGGTGCAGCCCCGCGCCCTGGCCGCCGCCGAGCGGCAGGCCATCCTGGACATGCTGCACTCGGTTGCGGTTCGCCGACACCGCCCCGGCAGAGGCCTGGGCGACGCTGCTGGATGAGGGCACCTACCTGGGATCGGTGTCCACCTATTACCGGGTCCTGCGCGAGGCCGGGGAGAGCCGGGAGCGGCGGGCGCAGGCCGCTCACCCGGCCGCCGTCAAGCCCGAGCTGGCGGCGACCGGCCCGAACCAGGTGTACTCCTGGGACATCACCAAGCTGCACGGCCCGGCGAAATGGACGTACTACCACCTGTACGTGATCCTGGACATCTTCAGCCGGTATGCCGCCGGCTGGATGGTCGCCACCCGCGCGGACGGTGCGGCAATTCCAGTGCGACCTCGCCTTCATCTCGGCACCCGCAATCACGGCTGACGTCGGCCTGATGGACACCGACCTGGACGGAGTGGCGGTCAAGCAGTCCCTGCTCGAACATGCCGCCCAGGCCTATGCGGTGCTCGACCACACCAAGCTTGGCCGGACAGCCTTCGTTGCCGTCTGCGGCGTCGGTGCCCTGACGGGAATCGTGACCGACGACGGCGCGGATCCCGCGGATCTAAAAGACTTCCGAGAGATCGGCCTGGAAGTGCACCAGGCAACCGGATAACACTGGGAGCTAAATGACCGACGTCAATGCCAGCTCGGATGAGCTGAGAGTTATTCAGTCTGGTGTCGCCACGTTTTTCGGGCGGCCGCTGGCCGATGCCGGGGCACTGGACGGCGTCCGCTGCGCGATCGCCGGCATTCCGTGGGACGAGGGAAACGCGGGCCGCAACGGCGCGAACATGGGACCGCGGGCATTCCGGGATGCCTCGAGCTGGTTCCTCGGGTACGACGCGCAGCGTGAGTTCGACTTGTGGGAGGCGCTGCCCGCCGCCGACGTCGGAGATATCCCGGTGGTTCCGCCGAACGCCGAGCGCACGATGCGGCTGATTAAGGATCACGTGCGGTCCGTCCGCGGGCGCGGGATCCTGCCGCTGTGCATTGGCGGCAATCACGCCCTGGCCATCGGCGCGGCGCGGGGAGCGGCCAAGACCGTTTCCCGGATGGGCTACCTGTCGGTAGACGCCCATCTCGACACCGCGCCGAGCTGGGCGGGGTGAGATCTACTCCAGCGGCTGCCCGACGATGCGCGCCACGGAGATCCCGAACGTTGACCCTGGCAACGTCGTCGTGTTCGGCGTCCACGGGTGGCTCAATCCCCGGGACCAGGTGCGCGCCGCCGCGGAGGCGGGCGTCCGGTGGTTCGGCATGGACCAGATCGAAGAGCAAGGCATCGAGCAGTCCATCGCGCTGGCCATCGAGTACGCCAGCGACGGCGTCGACGGGCTCTACGTCAGTTTCGATCTGGACTCGGTCGACGCCTCGGCCTTTCCCGGCACCGGTACGCCGGAACCGGGCGGCTTCAGCGCCCGCGAGACACTGAAGATCGCCAGAGCCCTGGGGCGCGCTAACCCGATTGCGATCGATCTGGTCGAGATCGCGCCCGTCTACGATCTGTCCGGCATCAGCACGCGGCTGGCCTGCGGAGTGGCGCTGGAGATGCTGGCCGGGGTATGCGGCCGATGAGCCAGCGGACCGACGGCGTGCCCAAGCAAGACGAGATCAGACGGCTGTTCGGCAGGCGCGGGGCCCTCATCGGCATGCTGCACCTGGCCCCGTTGCCCGGCTCCCCGAGGTACGAGCCCGCCGACGGGATGGCAGCTGTGCTGCGCCAGGCCCTCGCTGAGGCCCGGCTGCTGGAAGACGGCGGTTTCGACGGCGTCATCATCGAGAACGGATGGGATATCCCCTTTGTCAAGCCCGATGATGTCGGCC
Organism: Streptosporangiaceae bacterium; assembly: GCA_036393895.1. GTDB lineage: Bacteria > Actinomycetota > Actinomycetes > Streptosporangiales > Streptosporangiaceae > Chersky-822. Next base: position 2,157 of record DASWGE010000213.1, read on the forward strand.
CGGAGACGGCGGCCGCGCTGTCCGTGGTGGCCGACCGTGTCCGGCAGGCCATCGATCTGCCGATCGGGATCAACTGCCTGGCGAACGCGGTGCACGTGTCGATCGCGGTAGCGGCCGCCACCGGGGCGGCGTTCGTGCGCGCGAATCAGTGGGCCAACGCCTACATCGCGAACGAGGGGCTGATCGAGGGCCGGGCGGGTACGGTGACCAGGTACCGGCGCGGGATCGGCGCCGACAATGTCACTGTCTGGGCTGATGTTCAGGTCAAGCTCGGCAGCCACTCCGTGACGGCTGACCGCTCGCTCGCCGAGCAGGCCCGCGATGCGGCCTGGTTCGACGCCGACGCGCTGATTGTCACCGGCAGCAGGCTGGCTGATCCGCCAGCGCAGGATGACCTGCTGGCTGTCCGGGCGGCGACCGGCCTTTCCGTGATCGCCGGATCGGGCGTGCGCAGCGACAACCTCGGGGCGATCCTCGAACATTCCGATGCGGTGATCGTAGGCAGCGCGCTCAAGGAGGGCGACGTCTGGCACGGCGCCATGAGCAAAGACGCGGTGCTGGAGCTAGCACGGGCCCGCGACCGGTTCGTGAGCCGGGGGGCCTCGTGAGCGGCCAGCTGAGCCTGTTCTACGCCTCGGATATTCATGGCTCAGAGCGCGTGTTCCGCAAATTCCTGAATGCGGCGAAGTTCTACAAGGTCCAGGCTGTCCTGTTCGGCGGCGACCTCACCGGCAAGGTCATGATCCCGTTCGTGGAGACCAGCCCGGGGGTGTTTGAGGCTGAGGTTTCTGGCACCGCGCACGTGGTCAGCGACGGTACTGCCCTGGCGGAGCTGGAGCAGTTCGTCCGCGACACCGGCTCCTACCCGTACCGGACAACCCCGGAGGAGATGGCGGCGCTTCAGTCAGACCCGGGGCTCGTTACCGAGGTGTTCAACCGGGCCATGCTCACGACCGCCGAGAAATGGGTCACCCTGGCCGATGAACGGCTGCGGGCGGCCGGAATACCGGCGCTGATGATGCCGGGCAACGACGACGAGCCTGAAGTCAAGAAGATACTTGCGCAAGGCGACTGGATTACTGACGCCGAGGACAAGCTCGTCGACCTGAACGGATACCAGGTCATCAGCTTCGGCTGGGCCACGACAACCCCATGGCACAGTCCCCGTGAGATCAGCGACGCCGAGCTCGGCTCCAGGCTCGACGCGCTCGCAGCTCAGCTCGACCCGGACGAGCCGGCGATCTTCAATTTCCACGACCCGTCGGCCCGGTCCGGACTCGACATGGCGTACGCGATGACCGGCGACATGAAGGTTCAGATGGCGGGCGGCCAGCCGATGCTCGCCCCGGTCGGCAGCACGTCGGTGCGCCAGCTCATCGAGCGTGTCCAGCCGGTCCTGTCCCTGCACGGGCATATCCACGAATCGAGGGCAGCCAGGAAGATAGGCCGTACCGTGGCTATCAATCCGGGCAGCGCGTACACCGAAGGCCTCCTGCAGGGCGTGATCGTTACGATCAAAGGCCGGAAGGTCACCGCCCAGCAGCTGGTGACCGGCTGACCAGCCAGGGGGTGGCGCAAACGTCCGGGCCGGCCGCGAGGCCAATTATCAGCGTGATCGGCGATCTGGCCGCTGACTACTACCTCATCCTTCCCCAGCGGCAGAAAGGAGATGAGAAGAGAACCGCAACGCGCTCGCTCCGGCTGCCAGGCGGCACCGGCGCGAACGCGGCGGTGACGGCAGCGGTGCTCGGCAGCCAGGTCGCACTGTACTCAGTGGTGGGCACCGACCAGCTCGGAGCGTGGCTCAAGGCCGGCGTGGCGGCACGGGGGGTGAGCACGAGCGGAGTGCGGGTCGTGCCAGGCGACACCACCCAGGCCACGGTCCTGCTGGAACCCCGCGACCGCCAGGTAATCGTCGACCGCGGAGTCGCCGACAGGCTGGATGAGGTGAATCCAGAACAGATCGGCCACGCTGACGTCGTCTATGTCACCGGCAGCAGCGCTGCCATTGCGCGTGTTGCTGGCGCAGGCGCCCGCAGCCTGCTGGTAGCCGGAGCCGAGGCTGAGATGGCCGGCGATGCTGATTTGGCCACCCAGCTGGAGAATGTTGATCTGCTGATCACTAATTCTGCAGGCTGGGCGACGTTCGGCAGGTACGCGGCCACCGTGACCGCCGTCGAGACGCAGGGGCCACGCGGGGCTGTCATCCACGCTCCCTCGTCGCCGGACCAGCACATCCCTGGGATCGCCGTCGACGCGGTTGATGCGACCGGCGCCGGAGACTGCCTGGCCGGGGCGCTCTGCCATTACCTAGCGGCGGGCCTCGACGTGCCGGCCGCGTGCCGGCTTGCCGTGGTGGCAGCAGGCTTGTCGACTCTTGGCGTCGGTGCACAGGGCGCGCTCCCCTCCGACGCTGAAGTGCGGGCAGCTGCTGCCCATGCAGCCGTGTCCACGGCGAGGTCCGGAGGGGCCAGGTGACCAGGCCGGTTCCCGCCGAGGACACCATAGCGGAAGCGAGGCGACTGAATGCCGGCGCGAGAAGCCAGGGAATCGTCGCGCGCCTGCTCGGCGGCGCCGCTGTCGTTCTTAGCACCGATCGCCCGCTGCCGGCGGCCCTGCAAAGGGCCTACAAGGACATCGATTATGTCGTCCGCCGGCCCGACGCCCGCCGGTGGCGCGACTTCCTCGAAGCCAACGGCTACGACGCCGACATCCAGTTCAACGCGCTGCACGGGTCGCAGCGGCTACTTCACTTCGACACGGCCAACAACCGCCAGCTCGACACCTTCGTGTCCACCTTCGCCATGTGCCACGCAATCGACCTCGAAGACCGCCTCCCGGCTGATTCGCCCACCCTGGCCCCGGAGGACATCCTGCTGACCAAACTCCAGATCTTCGAAGTCAACGACAAAGACCTGATCGACAGCATCGCCCTGCTCCTCAGCCACCCCGTCGTATCCGGCGACAAGCGCGGCATCAACCGCGAACGCCTGGCACAGGTAGTCGGTACCGACTGGGGCTGGTACACCACCGTCTCCGACAACCTCGCGAAAGTCGCCGCGCGACTCGAGGCCATGGACCTCGACCACGCGACAGTGCTCGCTGTCCAAGAGCGGCTAGCCGACGTGCGCGAAACCATGGCTGCCGCCCCTAAATCGCTGAAATGGCGAGCGAGGGCGAGGATCGGCCGACGCGTCCCCTGGTATGACCTGCCCGAGGAAGTTGACTGAGCTCCGGTTCGGCGTGCCGGTCGGACGACCCTGCAGCGACTCGATCATCAGCCGATAGCGGTGCGCACGTCATCAGGGAAGGCATGCCTGAGGCCTTGCCAACATTCTGAAAGACACGTAGCTAAGTCCGGCGCGTCCGATCCGCCAGAGGGACGGTCTACCCGGCGCTGCACCGGCCAGCGCTCCCGGCGCCGACGGGCCTACGAGCTCACGCCTGCCGGCAGCCGCTCGCAGGGCGCCAAGTGCCGGGACTGGCGCGACTTCGCCCGCGGTGGGGTTCCGCCGGGACAGGAAATAATCGCAGACATGGGCGCGCTGCCGGCCGGCAGCCGGTGGCCATTCCGCGCGCTCCCAGAGGAGGCCACGATGGACGAACACTACGTCTGGATGACGACACGCCAGATCATGCCTGGCACACTGACTGACTTCGAGAGGGCCTGGCGGCCGGACACGCATCCCGAAGGCATGCTGCGCGCGTACGCGTACTGGTCGGAGGATGAGCAGCAAATCATCGGGGTGTCGTTCTGGGCCTCGAACGAGTCGTGCCACGCGTTCCGGGCCTCCGCTGCGGAGGCCCGCCGACGTGAGGCGATGGCTCCCTACGTTGTTGATGAGCGGGAAGCGTTCTACCGGGGCCGCGAGCTAGTCGTCCCGGCTCGTTAACAGCGGCTCCCGGATCCACACTGCCGGCGCCACGCCCCGTCGCCAATGACGTCGACACGCGGAAGATAACCGAGCGCCGAGGGTGCCGGTGTGGCATCTGCGCAGGACGAACCGGACCAGGCTAGGTGCTGCCTCCGGCCGGCCGAGCCAGCAGGTCCGGCCAGCGCTGCGCGGGCCGCAGGAAATACTGCAGGTTCTGCCAGCCCTCGGCGGCATCGGCCGTGTCGTCGTGGCCGCTCCGGAACCAGCAGACGTAACCGGAGATCTCGGCCAGGTCGTACCACATTCGGTGCAGCGTCAGGGCGTCGGTGTCGATGGCGGTACCGGTCGCGGCGCTGTAGGCATCCAGCACGCCGGGATCAGACTCCGCCAGCGCCCATAGATCACGTTCGGGCGGTGCCAGCAGCGCGGACTCCCAGTCCACGAAGACGAAGCCGGCCGGTGTCTTCAGCACGTTGGCCGCGTTTGGCTCACCGTGGGTGATGACCATCCGGCCACCTCTGGTGCGGACCCGGCCACCAGCTCGTCGAAGGCGGCCAGCAGCGCACCGAGATCCGCGGCGTGACGTGCCAGCAGGTCCCTGCACCGGGTCCCGTACGGCCCGGCCTGCCACGGCTGGCCGGTACTGCCGATCCAGAGCCGGTGGCGGCGGCAGACGGTCAGGTGCGGCGGCAGGCGGCAGGCGACCGGCTCGGCGATGCCGCGGCGGGCGGTGCAGCGCCGGCAGGCCTGGCGCAGGGCCTGGCGGAGGCCCTCGGGGTCGCGCAGGCAGGCGGCGGGACCGGGCAGCCCGACCGGCAAGTCCTTGCTATTGCGCAGCAGCGACAGGGTCGCATTCGACGGCAGTGAGCGCGAGCACTGCCCTGCGGTACTCGCCCAGCACGGCCAGCAGCTCCCGGTTGCTGCTGGGCAGTTCTGCCGTGCGGGCTAGCAGGTCACGCGCAGCGGCGATGGCAGCGCTCTGACCGCCAGGCGTGGTCGTGCGGTCGGAGGTCTGACTTGAAGTGAGGGGGCTAGCGTGAGTGGGACGGGTCAAGGTTCCCTCCCTGGGCTCGGAACTCTCAAGTTCAGTATAAGACGTCTTAAGACTTCATAGGACGTAGCCAGGTGTTTTCGCACGTCAGGGGTCATCTACCTTGATCACATGTCGCACGAGGACCGCTCATCCCGCGTCAACCATGCGGCCGCGCGTCCCCTCTGGCAGCAAGTAGCCGACGACCTGCGCAACGACATCCAGACCGGTCACCTGTCCCCAGGCTCCCGGCTGCCCTCCGAAACCGAACTCGCCTACCAGTACGGCGTCAGCCGCGTCACCATCCGGCACGCCATCAGCTCCCTCTCGGACGAAGGACTCGTCGAAGCGGTCCACGGCCGCGGAACCTTCACGACCGACCAGCCGCGCTCGGCGCCAGGCACATGACCAGCCAGCAGCGCAGGCAATGCACGCGGCCATCGTGCCGCCGACCTGAACCGGGTGTTGCGGCCAGTCGCCATGAACACCGAACGTCGCTGCAGGTGGACATGGGAACATCAGCTGGCCTGCCCAGACCTCGGAGCGATGCTCAGGATGACCCGATTATGTTCGTCGTATCGCCCAACCGCCGACCTTTTTCCAGCCCCCTGCCACGTCTGCCAGGAGACGACCGCACCGCTCGCCGCTAGCGCAGTGACGCACCGTGATCGCCGTCTAGGTTCAGCTAAAGAAATATGGCTCGATGTGTGCGGCCGCGTGTGGGTCAGCGCGGCCGTCAGTGGCGCGCCAGAAGGAACGTTATGGCGCTCGAGCGGGATCCTGCCCGAAGGCTGCCGTCTGTCCTGACTCGCCCGGTTCTGCCGATGAGCGGATGCGGCGTGGAGATGGCGGCTTGGCTGCCGGACCGATCACGCAGTGGCGACGGGGCGGTAGCCGAGACCTAGCTGGTCGAAGAGGAAGGCGTGCCAGTCTGTTGTCTCGTCGATGGCCTGGTCGAGCGACCCGGCCAGGTGGCCTGTGGACTCCAGCTTCAGCAGCACCGGCCGGTCCGAGGAGGTTGCCTCTTGGAGTCGAGCCGTCATCTTCTTGGCATGCCAGGCATCGACCCGGGTGTCGTTCTGTCCGGCGGTCAGGAACACGGCTGGGTAGGCCGTCCCGTCCGCGACGTTGTGGTAGGGCGAGTAGGCGAGCAGCACTGTGAACAACTCCGGATCCTCCACGGTGCCGTACTCGGGCGTGTTGAACCTCCCGTTGGTGGTGGTCTCGGCTCGCAACGAGTCCATCACCGGCACCGCTGCTACTGCCGTACGGGCGATGTCCGGCCGCTGGGTGAGCACGGCACCCATCAGCAATCCTCCGTTGGAACCGCCCGTGATCGCCAGCCGCTCGCGGCTGGTGATCCCGCTGCTGTGAAGATGGTCCGCGCAGGCGATGAAGTCGTCGAAGCAGTTCTGCTTGGTGGCGAGTCGGCCGGCGTGGTGCCACTCCTCGCCGAACTCGCGGCCGCCGCGGATGTTGGCCACCACGTAGACCCCGCCCTGCTCCAGCCATAGCAGCAGTTCGGGATCGAATCGCGGCACCAGCGAGATGCTGTACCCGCCGTACGCGGTCAGCAGCGCCGGCGCGGTTCCGTCACGTGGCGTGCCGGGTGCGGCGATCACGTTGAGGGGGACACCGGTACCGTCCTTCGACGTCGCGAACTCGCGGGTCACCTCGTACCCGGACAGGTCGACGGGGGTAGTGGTTCTCAATGCGGTTGGCCGGGGTGCTTCGCCGTGGGCTGCTACCTGCCAGGTCGCCGGCTCGGTGAAGGACTCGCACGACCAGGCGACCCGGTCCTGTCCCAGCGTCGAGAGACGAGCGGAGTACGACGACACCGAGCTCATCGGCGGGATCTCCACCGGGGGAAGTGGCCCACCCGTGCCGTCGAAGGCGCGCACCTGCTGCGGCCCGCCGTCCATG
>DASWGE010000214.1:0-1655 GCA_036393895.1 Streptosporangiaceae bacterium
TTCCTGGTGACCGCGATGCCGCCCGCCGTGACGAAGCTGGTGATCCCCTGCGGCGGCGGAGTGCCGAAGTCGGCGCTGTAATCAACGCTCGGATCTAGCATGCGTCTGTCCTGCCTGATCAGGCCCGGATGACGGCGGACATGCAAAGGCGACCGCCGGTTGCCGGGCGGTCGCCTCAGCGAATGTGCTGGAACGCGCGAACCAAGCCCCGCCTAGCGGCGGCGCCACCACAATGCGGTGTGGCTCTGATGCGTCATGGCCGAAGCGTATCAGTGCTGAATGGAGCGCGCGTTAGGCGATCGCGTAGACGACGGTGATCTGCACGCTGACCTGCTGCTTGCCTGGCTGGACGGGCACGGACGGCGCCGCTGAGCGGTAAGCGGCGCCTTGCGCGAAGATCGGGTAGGGAACCGAGCTCTGGTCGGAGACGCTGATCACGGCGCCGAGCGAACGGCCGAGCGCCTTGGCGAACTGGCTGGCCTTCGCCTGGGCGTCCTTGATCGCGGCGGCGCGGGCTCGGGCCAGCAGCGTGCTGGTGTCGGTCAGGTTCAGTGAGACCCCGTCGACCGTGGTGGCGTTGCCGCCCGCGGTGACGGCCGCCTGGATCTGGCTGCCGGCCTTGGCCAGGTGACGGAGCGTGGCGGTGAGTTGCTCGCTGACTCCGTAGCCGGTCGGAACCTGGCTGCTGCTGCTGTAGTTCGGCTGGATCGACAAGCCTGAGGTCTGGATGTCGCTTCCGCGCACGCCCGCGGCCTTGAGTGAGTGGATCACCCGGGTCGCCGCCTCATTGGCCTGGCGCAGCGCGGTCGACACCGACGATGCGGTGATCTGGACTCCCATCGACAGGGCAAGCTGGTCGGGCGTTCCTGAGACCGTTCCGGTTCCAGTCACGGTGATCTTCCCGCCCGTCGCCGATGAGGCCAGTACGACGGCGCCGGAACCGCCGCCGCCCTTGATGGTGTCCGTGGCTGCCGCACCCGACCGGGCGGAGCCGAGCAAAAACGAGCCGATCAGGAGCGCTGCGGTAGCCACTCCGATCCCTATCGCCCGGGGAACAGGCTTTATCGCGATGATCATGGCACCTCTCCCAGTCTTGCGTCCTGCTGCGATTCAGACGCGTGCCGGGAGCCGTCGGTTCCGCCGGGTGTGCGCTAGGTGTGCTTCTTCGCGATCACGTAGAGGACCACAGCGAACAGGACGGCGAGAAGCGCGACCGTCCCGAAGGCACGGTCGCGGCCTCTCCTGAGGTTCGGGATTTGCCTGAGCCGCGTTGCCAGTTCGGCCGCGTTGCCCTTGTACAGGGCCCAGTGCCAGCCAATGAAGAGCGCTATGGTGGCAAACACGGCGATGTAGAGCGCGGCTTGCTTGCTCATGGCATAAAGAGTGGCATGCAGCCCATTCGGCGGCAACGTCACATGCCGCGCCTCACCGATGGAGTCCGCGTTTCTAGTCGAAATCGATCCAGGTGCCGGTTCCGCGGTCGCGTGCCGTCTCGTAGGCGACTGTCGCGGCAGCCAGGTCCTCGACCGCGAGGCCGAGCGACTCGAAGATCGTGATGTCCGTGGCGTACTGACGTCCATTGCCTGGTGCGAGCCCGGCCAGCAGGTCGCCGATCTCGGCGCGTATGTGCCCGGGCCCGATCGCGCCATCAGCGG
>DASWGE010000215.1:0-4705 GCA_036393895.1 Streptosporangiaceae bacterium
GCGTTGTACCCGCCGGCGAAGCCCCGGTCGCTGGTGAGGATCAGCACCGCGGCCCTGGTCGGGTTCGCCGGCTCGGTCGTCAAGGGGTGATTGACGTTGGCCGACCTGCTGACCACGGCCTCGACGGCCGCCGTGATCTCCCGGGCGTAGGGACCGGCGGCATGCGCGCGCTGCTGGGCCTTGATGATCCGCGACGACGCGATGAGTTCCTGGGCCTTGGTGATCTTGGCGGTGGACTTGACCGTGCTGATCCGCCGCCTGACCGCGCGTAGCTCTGCTCCCATCGGCTACTTCTTCGCCGCTCGCGGTCGGACTCTGGGAATGGCCTCGTGCTCGATCTCAGCTTCCTCCACCGGCTCGACTGGCTCGTCTGTGACCAGGAGCTCGCCCGAGCTGGTCTCGAAGGTACGACGGAACTCCTCGACAGCGTCCTTCAGCGCGGTGACGGTGTCCTCGGACAGGTCGCCGGTTTCCCTGATCGCGTCGTAGATGCCGGGGTGCTCGCGCTGGATGTAGTCGAGCAACTCGGACTCGAAGCGGCCGACGTCCTCCACCGGCACATCGTCGAGCATGCCGGTGGTGCCGGCCCAGATCGAGACCACCTCGCGCTCCACGGGGTACGGACTGTACTGACCTTGCTTCAGCAGCTCCACCAGCCGCGCACCGCGGTCAAGCTGAGCGCGAGACGCGGCGTCAAGGTCCGAGGCGAACGCGGCGAACGCCTCGAGATCCCGGAATTGCGACAGGGCGAGCTTCAGGCCACCCGCCACCTTCCTCATGGCCCTGACCTGCGCGTTACCGCCGACCCTCGAGACCGAGATGCCGACGTTGATCGCGGGGCGGACACCAGAGTTGAACAGGTCGGTCTCCAGGAAGATCTGCCCGTCCGTGATGGAGATGACGTTGGTCGGGATGTACGCCGAGACGTCATTGCCCTTGGTCTCGACGATGGGCAGGCCGGTCATCGATCCGGCGCCGAGATCGTCGGAGAGCTTGGCACAGCGCTCGAGCAGCCGGGAATGCAGGTAGAACACATCGCCCGGGTAGGCTTCACGGCCCGGCGGCCGGCGCAGCAGCAGCGAGATCGCGCGGTAGGCCTCGGCCTGCTTGGTGAGGTCATCGAAGACGATCAGGACGTGCCGGCCCTGGTACATCCAGTGCTGGCCGATCGACGACCCGGTGTACGGGGCGATGTACTTGTAACCGGCCGGGTCGGACGCCGGGGCAGCGACAATGGTCGTGTACTTCATCGCGCCAGCGTCTTCCAGCGACTGGCGGACCTGGGCGATGGTCGAGCCCTTCTGGCCGACGGCGACGTAGACGCAGCGCACCTGCAGCGCGGGATCGCCCGATTCCCAGTAGTCCCGCTGGTTGATGATCGTGTCGATCGCGATGGCGGTCTTGCCCGTCTGCCGGTCGCCGATGATCAGCTGCCGCTGGCCGCGGCCGATCGGCGTCATGGCGTCGATCGCCTTGATGCCGGTCTGCAGCGGCTCCTTGACCGGCTGGCGCTGGACGACGCTCGGCGCCTGGAGCTCGAGTTGCCGCAGCTCGGTGGTCTCGACCGGGCCCTTGCCGTCAAGCGGCTCGCCGAGCGGCCCGACCACGCGGCCGAGGTAGGCGTCGCCGACCGGGACTGAGAGAACTTCGCCCGTCCGCTTAACCCGCTGGCCCTCCTCGATCTTGCTGAAGTCGCCGAGGATGACCACGCCGATCTCGCGCACGTCCAGGTTCAGTGCTAGACCGCGGGTTCCGTCCTCGAATTCGAGCAGCTCGTTCGCCATGGCCGAGGGCAGGCCCTCGACCCGGGCGATCCCGTCGCCGCACTCCGCGACGGTGCCGACCTCTTCGGTGGCAGCGGCGCCCGGCTCATACGCCTCGACGAAACGCGCCAGGGCGTCCCTGATCTCCTCGGGCCGGATAGTCAGCTCCGTCATCTTCCTCGCGTCTTTCTCGTCTGGTTCTTCTGCCATCAGCGGTCTTCTGGGCCGGACTGCCGCCGGCCCGTCACGCGGCCAGGTTTCGGCGCAGCTCGGCGAGCCGGCTCGCGACGCTGCCGTCGATCAGCTCGTCGCCGATGCGCACCGTGATGCCGCCGACCAGCCCTGGGTCGAACACGACGTTCAGGTGGACGTCATGTCCGTAGGCGACCACGAGCGCCGCGGCCAGCCTTGCCCTCTGCTCGTCGGTCAGCGGTGCCGCCACGTGCACCTCGGCCACGAGACGCTCCCGCAGCTCCGCGGCCAGGTGCGCGTAGGACTCAAGCGCTCCATCCAGGCTACGACCCCGCGGGTGCGCGGCCGCCTGGGTGATCAGCCGCAAAGCAGGTTCGCTGACCTTGTCCGCGACTAGCTCCCTCACCAGGCCCGCGCGTCCCTCCGCGGGCGCGAACTGATTCGACAACGCAGCGCGCAGGTCAGGATTTCCAGCCGCGATCCGGCCGAACCTGAACAGCTCGTCCTCAAGCTCGTCTAGTAGTCCTTCCTTATCGGCGGCCTCGGCTATCGCCAGCACGCCGAGTTGCTCGATCGCGTCGGTGAGGTCGCCTGGCTCTGACCACCGTGCGGAGACCAGCCCGGCCACCAGATCGAGGGTGGTCTCAGAGATCTTGCCGGCCAGCAGCGCCTCGGCCAGTCCGATACGAGCAGCGCGCTCCCTGGACGGATCCGACAGAATGCGCCGCAGCGCTGGCTCGCGGTCGAGCAGGCCAAGGACGGCGAACAGCTGGTCGCCGACGTCGCTCGCCTCCGCTGCCGCCTTTCTGGCCAGCGCGGCGGAGAGCCGCTCCTTGGCGGCGCTCAGCGATGCCCTGCTCGCCCCTCTCATCGAGCCGCTGCCTCGCCCGAGGCCTCCTGCATGAGCTCGCCGAGGAAACGGTCGACCAGGCGGTACTGCCGCGCCTCGTCGGCTAGCGACTCGCCGACGATCCGGCTGGCCAGCTCGACAGCCAGGCTGCCGACCTCCGCTCGCAGCACGGTCAGCGCCTGCTGCCTGTCGGCCTCGATCTGGGCGCTCGCCGACGCGATGATGCGCTCCCGCTCGGCCACGCCGTCTGCCCTGCCCTGGGCGACGATCTGGGCGGCCTCTTCCGTTGCCTGCTCACGCAGCCTGGCCGCCTCGTGCCTGGCGTCGGCCAGTTGGGCGCGGTACTGCGCCAGCACCCGGTTGGCTTCATCCTGGGCGTCCTCGGCTCGCTGCAGGCCGCCTTCTATCGCGTTGGTGCGCTCAGCCAGCGTCGCGCTGATCCGCGGCATCAGCACCTTGGCCAGCAAGGCGAACACGATCAGGAACGCGATCGAGCCGATAATCAGCTCAGGCCAATGCGGGACCAGCGGGTTCGGAGACCCTGCGGCCAGGAACTGTGACGGCATCTTTACTGCACTCCTTGACGCACGGAGATCTTAGATAGCGGAGTAGTGGAAGATGAACGGAATCACGATTCCGATCAGGGCCAGTGCCTCGGTCAAAGCGAACCCGATGTACATGTTGGATCGGATCAGGCCGGCCGCCTCGGGTTGCCTGGCCATGGCCTCCACGCCGTGACCGAAGATCAGGCCGATACCGATGCCGGGGCCGATGGCCGCGAGACCGTAGGCGACCGCACCGATGTTGATACTGAGCACCGTGTTGTTGTTAACGGCAAGCACGTGATGGACGAGGTCAAGCATCTGCGCTTTCCTTTGCGGTCAAGCCGGCGGACTGTCCGCCGACGATTAGGTAAACCAATGCCCGGCCGCCACTGATCAGGCCGGCCAATGGGCATGCCTTTCCGCTCATCTCAGTGCTCCGGTTCCAGCGCACCGCCGATGTACTGCGCGGTCAGGATCGTGAATATGTAGGCCTGCAGCGCCTGGATCAGCAACTCGAACGCGGTCAGCACCACGGTCAGGATGAACGACGTCGCACTCCAGAGCAGACCGATACCGGCAACGAGCAGGTACCAGGTGGCAAGGGTAAAGACCAGTATCAGGATGTGGCCGGCGAACATATTCGCGAAGAGCCGGACGGCCAGCGTAAACGGACGCACGAGGATGTACTGCAGGATCTCGACGGGGGCCAGGATGAACAGGATCAGCCACGGCACACCGCTCGGGATCATGTTCTTGAAGTAGCCAACAAACCCCTGGTGCTTGATGCCCAGGTAGGTGTAGGTGCCGTACACCATCAACATCAGGGCCGCCGGGAAGGCGAACTCCGAGTTCGCGGGGAACTGCGCGACGGGGATGATCTCCATGATGTTCATGACCCAGATGAAAAAGAACAGCGAAACGAGGAAGGGCAAGAAGCTGTCGCCGCGCTTCCCCATCATCGGCCGCAGAATCTGGTCACGAACGAACAGAACGCCGAGCTCGCCTATGTTCTGGACTCCCCTGGGCACGACCTGGGGCTTGGCGAAGGCGGCCCAGAAAAACGCGATCACAATGGCCGCGCAGATCACGGCCAGCAGCATCGGCTTGTTGAACGTGAACGAGCCGATCTGGAAGAGCGGGCCGTACAGGAAGCTGCCGGGGTAATTCGGCGCCGGATAGCCACAGCCGGAGTGCAGGTGTGCCGACGTCTCCGTGCAATGGGCCGCGGCAACCGCGAGAATGTCAGCGCGCACCTGGGCCTCCTCCAGCCTGATGCACCCATGACACGCGAATCCTGATCACGGGGCAATTACCTCTCACGTCATGGGTTTGCGTCGCCGCGGCGGCTCTGCGCG
>DASWGE010000216.1:0-6689 GCA_036393895.1 Streptosporangiaceae bacterium
GTCACGGGTGCCCCGGCAGCCAGCGGGCGGCCCAGCCTGGGAGGTGGCATTGCGCAGGGTATTGCTGCTCAACATAACGTATGAGCCGCTGACCACCGTCGGCCTGCACCGCGCAGTCGGTCTTGTCCTCGGCGAGAAGGCAGAGATCGTGCATAACGAAATCTCCGGGCTAGTGTTGCACTCTGCCTCGGTCAAGCTGGCGGTTCCTTCGGTCATCAGGCTCCGCCGGTACGTCAGGATCCCGCATCGCAACCGGGTCCCGCTGACCAGGGCCGCGCTGATGCGCAGGGACAACTACCTGTGTGGCTACTGCGGATCTGCCGCTGACACCATCGACCACGTCGTACCCCGCAGCCGGGGTGGCGCTCACATCTGGGAGAACTGCGTCGCGTCTTGCACGCGATGCAATCATCGCAAGGCAGACCGGCTGATCGAGGAACTCGGGTGGAGGCTGCGCTGGGATCCGCACGCGCCGCGAGGGATGCATTGGAGGCTGATCGGCGCCGCGCGCGACGGTGACCCGCAATGGGCTACTTACCTGGCGGCGACGACGGCCGCCTGAGCAGCGGTTGGCCCAGCTTTCGCGCCGAAATCGCGGAACTCGCGCAGCGTCATGGCCAGCAGGACAGCGAGCGTGAGGACAATACCTGAAGCGGGGAAGAACGGCGCGGGTCCGAGACTGCGCACGATCACGCCGGATAGCGCAACGGAAGCAGGAAACGCCCCGATGCTGGCGAGCATCAATAGGCTCATCACCCGGCCGAGCAAGCGGGCAGGCGCCAAGCGCTGGAGCAACGTGATGATAATCACGTTGCCGAAATTAGCCGTCGCGCCGAAGACCAGTTCGGCCGCCGCGGCTCCCGGCAGGCCGCCGAGAAAGGGCACCAACGAGATCGCGACGGCGCCGATCAGGTAACTCGCGCACGCGCCCAGCGCAGGTCGCCGCAGGCCGAGCCTGGCCGCTGTCAGCGTTCCCGCCAGCGACCCGACGCCGAAGCACGCGATCAGGGCGCCGTAGCCGACGGCGCCGAACCTCGTGTGCGCGAGCGCCGGGAGAGCAACCTCAAGCGCCCCGCTGATGACGAAATTCGCGAGCACGGCTATCAGCACGATGGCCTGGAGCACCCTCGCGTGCAGGAAGAACCGCCAGACGCTGGTCTCCTCCTGGTCCGCCGGGCCAGTATCGGGCGCCGCGGGGGTAGGCAGATTGTCCGCGCCCGCGCCGCCCGTGCCGCCCGTGCCGTCCGTGCCGCCCGAGCCGCCCTGGCCGGCCGCGTACGCAACTCCAGCTTCCTGCGCGGGAACGGCGCCCCGTGCCCGGCGCCCCCGCATCAACGCAAGCGCCGCCGCCGACACGGCGAACGAGGCCGCATCGAGCGCAAATGCCGGCCCGGATCCTGCGGCCGTGACGAGGATTCCGCCGACCACCGGCCCGACAAGGATCCCAACCTGGATCATCGCCGCCGACAGGCCGTTTCCAGCTTGGAGTTCGTCAGCAGGCAGCAGCGACGGCATGATCGCCGCGGAGGCCGGGAGGAAGACGCCCTCGCCGGCCCCGATCAGGGCTGCGACCGGCCCGAGGAAGGCTAGTGAGACCAGCCCGCGTGCGGCGAACACGGCCAGGACGGCAACGAGCACGCAGCGGACAGCGTCGGCGGCCAGCATGACCGCGCGGGGGCTGAGCTTGTCGGTGAATATCCCGCCTACCGGGATGAGCACTGTACGCGGAACGCCGTAGCAGGCAAGAACCGTTCCGAGCAGAACGGTGCTGCCATGGGCCGACAGGACCAGCCAGGGGAGCGCGACCGCGTAGCAGTAGTCACCAATGGTCGACGCGAGCTGACCGAGGCTGAACAGCCTGAAGTCCCTGATTGCCAGCGGGCCAGCGCGCCACGCGGACGCCATCCGTTTCATGCCGAGCCACCGCCCTGCTCAGCGGCGTCATCGGGCTTGAACCAGGGCAGGAAATCGACGATCGCGTGCACGCGGCGCGCGCCCGCAGGCTGATCCTGTACGCGCAGCCTCCGGTAGCCGGCCAGGATCTTCCCGATCCGCTCCCGGATTTCGGTGAGCTCAGCCGGGGTGACGTGCAGGACATCTTGCGACGTGCCGGCCGCACGCTGCCAGTCGCCGGGATACTCGGCCTCGCGGTCCAGGTAGTCGGCGCGCATCTCTTCGGCCCTGGCGAGCAGGCTCTCGACGAGCAGTCTCCCTGCCGCTCGCGCCGCCTCGGGCCGGTCGGGATCTTGCCCCACGGACATGGCTATGACCCGGGCCCGCCACGGCCGGTGCCTACGGTCCAGGCCGGCGGACGGCACCTCCTCGACAAAGCCATATTTGGCGAGGGCCCGCAGGTGGTAGCTGCACGCCGACGGCGACATGCCCGCGATGCCCGCGCACTCGGTGGCCGTGGCCGGACCCTCGAGCGCCAGGTGCTGCATGATCGCGATGCGCGCCGGATGTGCCAGCGCCCGGAGCGCGCGGGGATCGGTGATCTCGAGCGGGTTCTCCGGGCTGCCTGGCTCTTGCTCCTTTGGAGTCGCGCCTTGGTCATCCCGCTCTGTGAAGGACATGTTTCGAAAGCTTAGTTGTGAAAGAAAGCCTTTACAATCCTTCCGGGTTCACAGATCCCTGATGATCTCCATCGCCGGCTCGCGGGCTGACCTGATGACGCTGGCCCCGGCGGCGATGACCGCGACAGCTGTCACTGCTGCCAGGGCACCCAGATAAGCCCAGGGAGTGAACAGGTGCGGCGGAGGCGGGTCGAAGACGCCCGTCAGGATCTTGACGATAATGAAGGACAGGCCCCAGCCGGACAGGATTCCGAGCACCGCGCCGCCAAGCGTGACGAAGAGCGCCTCGGCCCACACGAAGGAAGCCAGCTGGCGGGTTCTGGCGCCGAGCGCAGCGGTGATGGCGAACATTCGCCGCCGCTCGACAAGTCCGAGGATCAGCACCAGCCCGGACGCTGCCACGGCGAGTATGAACGCGAAGGTCAGTTCCAGCCTGGTGAGCCCGGACAGGTCGATGGTCGTCAGCCCGGACAAAGTGATCTTGAGCTGGGAGGCGATGTCCTGGACAACGGCTCCCGAAGCCGGGCCAAGCAACTGCCTGACCCGACCGGCGATCACCGGGGGAGACCCGCTCACCTTGGTGAGCATTACCTGATAGGCCGGGGAGCCAGTCATCTTGGCGATGTAGGACGCACTGGCGACGAAGAATGAGTCCCGCGGAGCGGTTGGGAATTCCCTAACAATCCCGACATAGTGGAACGGGACCAGGTGGTAAGCGTGATCGCTGGCGAATTGCAGCCTGAGCCTGATCAGCCCGCCGGGCTGCAGTTGGTAGTCGCGTACCGTCTCGTCTGACACCAGTACGGCATCGGGGCGGGCAGCCAGCCTGGCGAGCACCGACTGCGCGTTGCCGCCCTGGAAGAACGCGTCGGAGACAGATGTAGCCTGGCCGATCGTCCGCGGGTTGATCCCGAACATGTCCTGCAGGTCATTGCCGACGTAGGCGAACCTGTGCATCATCGGCTGGACGGCCACCACGCCGGGAAGCTGCCTGGTGGCACCGAAGATCCGGGGCGGAAGACCGGTTGCGGCCGTTGTGGCGGCCGTGACGTCCGAGCCGTTGCTCAGCTGGGCGTCGACCCGGGACTGCGCCGCGTAGGTCTGGTTGAAGATGGCCGTGGAGACCGCGAACGAAGCCGTCAGCGCCATGATCAGCAGTCCTCGCGACAGCAGCCGGCGCTGGCGCGACATCGACGCTGCCACCACTCCCGCCAGGCCGCCGGCGAGCGGCCTGGCGGCCCTGGCCACGGCGGCCCTGCCGCGGCCGAGCGCCGCGTTGGACAGCCGCCAGGACAGCAGCGCTGCTCCGATCCAGAACAGCAGTGGTGCCAGGAACGTGGAGTAGCTCACCGAGATCGTGGCCACCCCTTCGGGCGCCAGTACGACCTGGTAGCCGCTTTGCACCGAGCGCCAGAAGACGATGCCGGCCGCCGCGAGCAGCCAGATATCGACATAGAGCGTCGCCCATAGCGGCTTGCTGGCGGGGCCGACGATGTCTCTGGCCTGGCGCACGGTGATGGTGCGGGCGTCCCTGGCCGCCGGGACAAGCTCGGTGACGATCGCGAGGCCGAAACCGGCGACCGCGGCCAGCGCGCCCCAGAAGACGGCCTGGCTGGTCGTCGCGCCGAACCTGGTGACGCCGAAAGCGAGCCGCCCGGCCAGCATCGCGCCGATGAGGCCGATGCCAGCGCCGAGGATGCCGACGAGCAGGGCCTCGGTCGCGGCAAACCAGATGATCCGGCGCGGGCTCGCGCCGCGGATGCGCAGCAGGGCCTGCTCGCGACGCCGGCGGTCGCCTCCCGCGGCCGCAATGATGGCTGTCAGAAGCGCGGCGAGCACTGCGCCAGGCACGCCGAGGAACAGGAACAGCAGCTGCGCGTACAGCGCGTCCTTCCTGGCGGCGTCAAGCTGGGCGGCCAGGTTGTCGCCGACCGCCCCGGCGCCTGCCAGCCGGACCTCCAGGTTCTTCGCGCGCGCCGTGACGTCGGTGAAGGCGGCCGCCGGATCAGGCGCGAGCCTCGGGGAAAGGGCAACGTGATACTGCTGGTACACCGCGCCTGGCTGGGTGTTCCCGAGCTGGGTGAAGTCGCGCTGCCAGACAGCCTGGGGCAGCAGAACCACATTGTCCGGCGGTGCTTGCAGTGAGACGCCAGGGGCGGCTCCCACGGCCTGGAACGTCGAATCGGCCGCAGGGAGGTCCACGATTCCCCGTACAACCACCTTCGCGGGCGGCAGGCCCTTGCGCCCGATCGCCACGACGGTCCCGACGCTGGCATGCAGGTTGGCCGCGGTCTGCTGGGCGAGCAGCACCCCGCTGCGCGCGCCGACCAGGTACCGGATCTCACCCGGGAAGGCGGCCGAGTATCCGGGCGGCAGGCCGAGGACCTTTCCTGGACCCGTTACCTGGGTCGTGTCTCCGGCGGTCGCGGTCAGGCCAGTCGTGCTCGCGTAGCCGACAGGCAGGCTCTTGACCACACCAGGTGCCCCGGCGATGACCCGACCAGCGCTCGCCGCTGCAGCGCCTGGTGCGAGCTGGACCTGCCAGTCCACCACCACGCCGGCCAGCGCCTGCCTGGTCATCTGGGCCTTGCTGGCAGCGAAGAAGACACCCAGTGACCCAAGCAGGGCGACGGTCATGGCCACGCCGAGTACGGAGCCGGTCAGCCGTGCGGCGCGGTGCCTGAGCAGGCCGGTCAGCCAGGTCAGGATGAACATGAAAGCTCAGCCCCCGTCTGCATACGCCGGTCAATCAGCTGCCAGCGAAGCGGGAGCCGGCCGGCCAGGGCGGTGTCGTGAGTCGCGACGATCAGTGCCGCCTGGGTGGCTCTGACCTGCTCAAGGAGCACGGTCATCAGGCCATCTGCCGTGGTGCTGTCGAGCTGGCCGGTCGGCTCGTCGGCAAGGATCAGGCGAGGCTGGCCTGCCAGGGCCCTGGCCAGCCCGGCACGCTGCGCCTGCCCGCCGGAGATCTCCTCGGGCAGCTTGGCCGCGATATCGGACAGTCCGAGCCGCTCGATCAGCGGTTCAGCGGCGGCAGCGGCTTCGGCTTCGGTCCCCCCGGCGAGCAGGACAGGAAGCCCGATGTTCTCGGCGACCGTCAGCGGCGGCAGCAGGCTCGGCCCCTGGAAGGCGATCGCCACGGGGCCCGGCCTGAGGTCTCTTTGACCGCCCAGGGCCGGCCATTCGAGCTGTCCTTCTGTCGGCCGGTCGATAGCCGCGATCAGGTGCAGCAGGGTGCTCTTCCCGCTGCCTGACGGGCCGACCAGGGCGATCTGGTCGCCGGCCGCGACCTCGAAGGTGGCTTCCGCGATGGCTGTCACGGCGCCAAAGGCCTTGGTCAGTCCCTTGGCGCGGACCAGAATGTCATTCATTGGCAACCCTGCCGTCGACTATGTGGACGATCCGGTCGGCAGCGGTCGCGACGTCCGGGCTATGGGTCACGACGAGGATTGCCTTGCCGTCAGCGGCGCGCTGGCGCAGCAGATCGAGGATCCTGACTTGGGCCTCCCGGTCGACCTCGCCGGTTGGCTCATCGGCCAGCAGGACGGGCGGATCGTTGGCGAGGGCGACTGCCAAGGCTGCCCGCGCCGACTCTCCGCCGGACAGCGTGCTAGGCCGCGCACCGCCACGGTCGGCCAGGCCAACATCGGCCAGCAGCGCCGCTGGCGACTGCCTGGGCGCGGTCCCGCGTTTCACCAGTGACTGCGCGGCCTGGATGTTCTGCGCGACCGTGAGATGGTTCACCAGGTTGTTGGTCTGCAGCAGCATGCCGATCCAGCGCGCTCGCAAACCCGCCCTCATAGCCGCATGCCGCCGAGTGATGCGCTGGCCGGCAACCGTCACGTGGCCGCCATCCGGCTCGTCCAGGCCGGCCAGACAGGAGAGCAGGGTCGATTTCCCGCTGCCCGACGGGCCTACGACCGCGACAATCTCGCCAGCGTTGACGCTGACCGACACTCCGCGCAGTGCGAAGGTCTCATCGTCGCCGGCGTGGAAGAAGCGGTACAGCTCGCTCGCGTGCAGAAGCGGCCCCGGCTCGGTGCTCACACCCACCGGAAGCTCTCCGAGACGATGCGCCATGGGTCGACGTTGTCGGAGCCGACCGCGGAGGACAGG
>DASWGE010000217.1:0-5439 GCA_036393895.1 Streptosporangiaceae bacterium
TCCGCCATCAGCGAGTGCGGTGTCGCGAAGTTGAACCGGAATCTCTCCGGACGCGGCTAGGCCAAGTGGGCCATGCGCTGGAGGTCGGCTCTGAACGCCTTTCGCGATCACTCTCGAAGGCCGAATCTCTTCCGCGGCTAATTAAACCCACCATGGTCAGTTACACCGACGACCGGACGCACCCGGGTGGCCGGGAATTCCTACACGCCCAGCAGCCCGCCGATCTGATCGAGCCCGGCCGCGAGATTCACCTGTGCGTGGGTGTCTACGCCGCTGGTGACAGTCCGCGTCTCCGCCATGGTCACGAGGAAGGCCTCGTGGTCAAGCTCCGACCTGGAGCCGATGCATAGGCGACTGGCGGGATGCTTCCGATCGATGTAGCCCAGATCACGGCGCAAAACCAACCTACCGTGGCCATTCGTCGGGGCTGCGCGGCCTGGTTACCGGTAGCGGAAGCCGTCGAGGAAACGGCGGAAGACGCCGCCTTCGCGGGCAAGGGCAGGGCCAGGTGCGGGCGTGTCGGTGCGCTGGCGGGCGACGGGCCGGTCGTAGTCGGTGCGGACGATGGCGTCAACGATGCAGGACTCATCAAAGTCCTCAGAGCCTTCGATCCGGGGCACGTAGCCGACAAGCATGCCGTCGCGGATGACTTGGGCTTCAAGGCCGGCCGTGCCGTCGGTGTCCACTCGGCTTCGCGGAGGCCCGGCAGCGACACGCGGACGCCGAAGGGAGTCGACCACCCGGCGGGCCCGGAATTCGTCCATGCCAGGAAAGTAGCGTTCGCTCCTGAAGAATCCGTGAACGTTCGCAAGGATGCCTGAACGCTCGGCATCCCGCCGCGCTGCCCGGCCAGGCAATGACAACTACTCATCCCGCTGGCGGCGCCCTGACAAAGGCTTCACCGACGCCTCCTGCAAGACTTGCATAGACCGGTTCACGCCTGAGCTGATGGTCGCTGAGCCTGCGGCGCCTCCCGAACGACGTCTACGTGCAAGTTCAGGAGATCCCCCTCACACCTCGCTATCGGCACGGTGGTGGGTGCATCGGACTGCATGAATACACGTCCCTGCCTGATACCGGCAACACCCGCTAGTCGCGAGCGGCGCGGCCCCTTAAGCCTGGAGTGGTTTGAGGATCATGAGTATCTCGTTCTTGTCATCTGATCTCACGTACTGGTCGTGCCGAGAGCCGTTGCGATCTCCTCGATGGCCTCGGCCTCGGCTGGGCTTACGCCATGCCCTTCCTCCCGGTGTGCTGCCGCGACCTTGTTAGCGAGGGCGAGGACGAAGCGCCGGTAGCCGTCGAGTTCTTCGGCCGTCGCCTTGCTGTCGAGCAGTGTGACAGCGCCTCGGATGTGCTCTAGTCCGTTATCCCTGAGTTCCCCGGCCGAGTGGTACCTGGTGTGGTCTATCTCAGGCTTCGCCGCGACGATCTCATCGAGGAGTTCGCTCTCCCCGTGCTGGGCGCGCGCTTCGATGTAGGCCTTTGACAGCGCGATGGACTCGCGGATCATCCCTCCGTGGGCAGCGGTAGCCACGATCATGCCGGCGCTGGGCGGGCCCTCAAGCACTACTTCCCATTGCTCAGGCGAGAAGGCGGCTTTCGTCGTCATCCGATACTCCTGTCCTCATTGTGGCAAATATGCACTGCTTGCGGGCCGGGGCGGAGGAACGCACGAGCGCGAAGTTCCCCCTGGAGCCCGCCCAACACCCGCCCCGGTCGGCCACCAGTTCGTTGGTCGAGGGCGCCCGCGCGCTCTCGGCCAGCACGTCGGCGACGCTGTCGTCGGCCAGTTGCTCGGCGATCTGCACGAACAGCGGCGTCCCCTCGTCGAGTGCCGGCACCGTACCTCCGGATCAGCTAAGCAGGTCGGTTAGATGGTTCATTACTTGAGTAATGCGCCAAATGCAGCCGGCCAGCGTCAAACCCAGGTTGTTCTGACTGCCTAGCGGACCGTCGCGGACTACCGCGGATCAGGCCGGTCCACGTTGAAGTGCCTGGCAGCCGACGCCAGCCAGCGGTCGCGCTCGGGGTCCTCCTCACTGCGGAGGTATCGCAGCGCGAACTGGCTGATCACGCGCTGGCCGCCTTCGAAGTCGCCATAGAGCACACTGAGGAGCAGCAGATCACCGGCTTTAATCGCTGCTGCGGCAGCCTGGAATGCGGCATCAGCCGGATCACGGATAGCTCCCTGCCATATGCCGATGTCACCCGGGGCGATGTAGATGTCCCTGATCTGGCTGGTGAATTCCTCAAGCGGGGGGTGAGACCGTTCTGTCGGCCGGTCGAATAGCACATGCCACCCGTGCATGACGGCCAGGCCGGTTCCGACATTGCGGACCGAGATCCCCAGGTATATGGCGCCGTCGGTGGCCTGCGCCGCGGCACCACCGCCGGCCACCGTTAGCCAGTTTCCCTCGGCGAACTGGACCTTCTGCGCCGGGTCCTGCAGCCGAGAGCTCACGAGCAACGGGCGCTGACCCGCCAGCAGCGAGCGTTCGGCTATCCTTCCGGCGCGCTCGGCGTTCCTGGCCGACCGGTTCGCCGACCGGATCGACGCGAATGTCGCACCCGCCAGCGCCAGGGTGCCCGCGGCTGTGGCCAGCGAGCCGATAATGACCCAGTCCGTCACCCGCCGCATCCTAGCCGCGGGGCGACGCCAGGCGGAAGGTCACATGCGGTTGCAGCGGATGGCCAGCGGGCACCCGGGGATGGTCGAACCTGGCGACCTCGGTCAGCCCCAGGCGGCGCATCACAGCCTGGGACGGTTCGTTGAGCACGGCGGTCATGGACCAGATCTCCTTCATGCCCACGCCGCCGAACGCCACGTCCAGCGCCGCCCTGGCCGCTTCCGTCGCGTAGCCGCGATGCCAGGCATGCCTGGAGAGCCGCCAAGAGACTTCGGTGCCGCCTGCACCTGGCACGTCATCCGGCATCGGGTTCAGCCCGGTGAAGCCGATGAACTCACCGGTATCGATGACCTCGAGCGCCCAGAGGCCATATCCCTGCTGCTCGAACCGCGACTCGATGACGTCGACGAACGCGTCGCTTTCCAGCCGGTCGAGCGTCGCTGCGAAGAACCGCATGGTCTTCGGGTCGGCATTAAGCGCCGCGAACGGCTCCCGGTCCGAGTCGAGCCAGCGACGCAGCAGCAGCCTGTCGGTGCGGATTGTGTCGAACCTCGCCGATGTGCTCATTCGGTCCTCCGGCAGGGGCAGAGTATGACCGATACAGAATGTAGCCGTCTGGAATTTCCGTCAAATGGGTTATATTGGGCTCCGCGAATTGTCGTTATGTCGACATCGACGATGGACGGCCACACTTGGCCCGGACCACGACCGCCGCCGCAACTACCCACACTGACGATGTGCCGAAGGTCGGCCTCGATGATGCTGGCTGGAGCTATCACGTCGGGGGAGGTGCTCATGGCTGATCCCATGCCGACCGTCACGTTGCCCTCGGGCGACGAGATCCCGGTTCTCGGGCAGGGCACTTGGCATTTCGCCGAGGTCAGTGCCCGCCGGAGCGCGGAGATCACCGCCCTGCGCCGCGGCCTGGACCTCCGCATGAATCTCATCGACACCGCGGAGATGTACGCGGACGGCGCAGCGGAAGAGCTGGTGGCCGAAGCCATAGATGGCAGGCGCGACGAGGTATTCCTCGTCACCAAGGTGATGCCACACCACGCCACCCGCGAGGGCACCGTGCGAGCCTGCCAGGACAGCATGCAGCGCCTGAAGACTGACCGGATCGACCTCTATCTGCTGCACTGGCGCGGGTACGTGCCGCTTGCCGAGACCCTCGAGGCGTTCCTTGGCCTGCAGGCAGCCGGCCTGATCAGGAACTGGGGAGTGAGCAACTTCGATGTCCCGGATATCGAAGAGCTGATCTCGCTGCCGGGCGGCCGGGAGGTGGCGACTGACCAGGTGCTGTACAACCTGAGCCGGCGCGCTCCGGAATTCGCCTTGTTCCCGCTTTGCAATGAGCTCGGCATGCCAGTCATGGCGTACTCGCCTATCGAGCAGGGACGGATTCTGGGCAACCGGGTGGTCCGCGACATCGCTCTCCGGCACAACGTCTCCGCCGCGCAGGTCGCCCTCGCCTGGGTCCTCCGGCTGGACGGCATCTGCGCGATCCCGCGAGCGGGCAACCCTGAGCACGTCTACGAGGATCGTGCGGCTCTCGACGTGCACCTGGATAAGAGCGACCTCGAACTACTGGACGACGAGTTCCCGCCGCCACTGCATTACCGCCCGCTGGAGATGCTCTAGCGGGCGCGTCCGGCTCCCGGCATCGCTAAGGCCGCCGATCCTCAGCCAGAATGCGCTGGGATGAGGCCGCGGTAATCCGCCGATAGCTCGACCGTTACGTCGAACCATTCCTCCGTGCTGACTGCCTCGGCAAGCGTCTCGAAGACGGCCCTGACCTGCTCGAAAACGTCCTCGAACAGGCGAGCCTCGTCCACCGGAGCGCCTTCGCGGATAGCAACCCTGCGCAAGAACTCATCGACGGGCATCCGCCTGGCTGCCGGCCCGGCCGATGCTGCGCCCCGCTCGAGCGGCGGGTGCAACAGCGGATCGAGCTCGGCAATGAGGTCCTCGACCTGGCCTGCGGCAATCCGCTCCGCGAGCGTCTCTAGCACCGCGTCGGTGACCTGGCGGGCCGCCGCATCGTCGATCCCCAGCCGCTGGCCGACCCGGCTCCAGAACACCGCGGCCGGCATCAATTCCAGGTACCTGTTCTGTGCCTCAGCCACAAGCGGAGCGAAAGTCTGCGGCAGGGAGGCTGCCAGGTGTGCGACCGCCTCGCGGCTGAGCGCGCGCCCGAGCGCGAAGAACACCGCGCAGGCGTAGGGCAGAGCAGCCTCGAGGTCCGATCCCTCGCGCTTGGCCACCCGGTCGAGGAACTCGTCGATGTCGAGCGCCTCGGCGTCAGTCTCGGTGTAGATCCATGGCTTTATCTCGGCTGGCAGCTCGCGCAATATGTGCATGGCCTCGCCGCGCGGCAGACGCTCGGCGAGCGTCTGCAAAGTCGCCTGGGCGGAACGCTCTGCCGTCACGCGGCTGATTCCGCCAGCCGCCTGCTGGATTACTCCGATAATCTCGTCGTACTCCATGCCCGGTCTCCGAGACTGCTCGATCCCTACGTCTGGAGCATGCGAATGTAGCGCTTGATGTCGGGCACGCTCGCGACCACCAGCCAGGCGACCAGCGCAGTCCCGGTGCAGAGCAGGACAGTCCGTAGCATCCTCATGGCCAACCCCCTAGGAGTCAGCCTGCGCGCTCAGCGGCGGGGCCGTATCCCCCGTCTGGCTAGGCCGTACCAGGGAGCGGAGCCCGGGGCCTGCCTAGCCCCGGCAGCCCGCGTTCGGCAGGTCCGGGCCGACGAAGACGCCCAAGGTGCGCGGGCCAACCGAACCGTACTGGGCGCGGCTTCATA
>DASWGE010000218.1:0-4362 GCA_036393895.1 Streptosporangiaceae bacterium
TCGGCCGGGTCCCTGGCGCAGTTCCGCTGCGCGCCGCTGAGCCCGTCCATATCGGTGGTGATCAGCCCTTCCTTGTCCAGGGCCCAGAACCTGGCCCTGGCCTCGTCCTCGGTCAGTCCGTCGGCCAGCATCTGCGCGCGCAGCTGATCAGCTATCCCCGTGCCAGCGCTTCCAGCCCCGAAGATGACAATCCGGTGGTCGCGCAGGCTGGTGCCAGTGGCCCGGACCGCGGCGAGCACAGCGGCCAGGTTGACCGCTCCCGTCCCCTGGACGTCGTCATTGAAGGTCAGCAGCTTGTCGCGGTAACGGTCGAGTAGCCGCCTGGCGTTGCTCAGGCCGACGTCCTCCCAGTGCAGCATCGCGTGCGGGAACAAGCTGCTGGCCGCACCGACAAATGCATCGAGGAACCGGTCGTACTCCTCAGCGGACACCCGCGGATGCCGGTTGCCCATGTAGAGCGGATCATCAAGCAAGCTCTGCCGGTCCGTGCCGACGTCGAGCATGACGGCCACCGACCGGTCAGGATCGATGCCGCCCGCGGCCGTGTAGACGGCAAGCTTTCCGACCGCGATGCGCATGCCGCCGACGCCCCAGTCGCCGATCCCGAGGATGGCGCCGGCGTCCGTCGCCACGATCAGGTCGAGGTCGGGACTCTCCAAACCGGTCGCGCGAAGCGACTCCTCGATCAGGTCGGGGTGGTCGACGGACAGGTAGACGCCCCGCGGCCTGCGGTACTCGTGGCTGTAGCTCTTGATCGCCTGGCTGATAGTCGGCGTGTAGACAACAGGCAGCATTTCAGGCAGATGACTGATCAAGAGTCGGTAGAAGAGCACCTCGTTCCTGTCGTGGATCTCGGTCAGCAGCACGTTCTTCGCCAGGTCATCGGGCTGGCGCTGGTATTGCGCGTAAACCCGGGCCACCTGCTGGTCGAGAGTCACGTGGGCGGGCGGTACAAGCCCGGTAACCCCAAGCTCATGCCGCTCTGCATTACTGAATGCTGTGCCCCTGTTCAGCCTGGGGTCGGACAGCAGGTGCCTGCCGCGGAGCTTCGTGTGCCACCTGCCGTCATCGTCCAGCCACAGCATCCGCATGGACAAATCATGGCATGACGCTCGTAGCATGGCCGACGGCTGCGACGCACCGCGATATACCGGCCGCGTCGCGTGATCGATCGCAGCTAGCTTTCGTCGTCGGCGTGCGGCCAGAGCGAGCGCACGGTGTCGATGGTGTCGGCTTCGGCGGCGGCCTTGTCTTCGCGGTAACGCAGGACGCGCGCGAACCGCAGCGTCACGCCGCCCGGGTAGCGGCGGCTGGCCTGCACGCCGTCGAACGCGATCTCTGCCACGAGTTCTGGGCGCACGCGCACGACGCCGTATGGTCGTGCCGAAGCCGCGTTGGCTTCGTCGGACAGCGCTAGCAGCCGCTCGGTCTGCCAGGTCAGCATGGCGTCGGTGAGCCCCTTGAACGTCTTGCCGAGCATGACGAAGCCGCCAGTTTCGGGATCGCGGGCACCGAGGTGAAGGTTCGACAGCCAGCCGGTCCGTCGGCCATGGCCCCACTCGGCGGCAAGGATGACCAGGTCGAGAGTGGTGCGTGGCTTCACCTTGATCCAGTCGCTGCCGCGGCGCCCGGCTCCGTAAGGCGAACCGACCGATTTCACCACCACGCCCTCGTGGCCACGGGCTATCGCCTCTGCGAAGAAATCGGCGGCCTGTGCGGACTCGGAAGTGACCAGGTGCGGGATCAGCGCCTCGGCGGGCGCGATCTCGGCAAGTCGCTCGAACCGCTCGCTCGCCGGCTCGTCGATCAGGTCCTGGCCGTCGAGGTGCAGCACGTCGAACAGGTAGGCGGTGAGCGGCACGGTGGCGCGCTGACCGCCGCGCGCTGGGCGTGCCCCGGGCGCCGACTGACTGGCGGCCCGCGCCGACGTCACCTGGAACGGGTGCGGCCGCCCGTCCGGGCGCAGCGCGACCGCCTCGCCGTCGATCACGGCGGAACTGACCGCCAGCGTTCTGGCCATGGCGACGATCTCGGGAACCCGGTCAGTGATGTCGTCGAGCGTCCTGGTGAACACACGCACGCGCTCGCCGTCGCGGTGGATCTGGATCCTGATCCCGTCGATCTTCCATTCCAGGGCCGCGGGCGAGATCTTGGCGAGCGCCGAGTCCAGGCTCGGGGCAGAAGCGGCGAGCATCGGCCGCACCGGCTGGCCGACGCGCAGCGTGAATGCGCGCAGGGCGGCGACGACGTCTTGCTGGCCGCCCGGCGCGGCGCCAAGTGCCGCTCTGGCGACCTCGGCGAGCGATCCGCGTAGCTGGTGTGCTCGCCGGACCTCGGCGGCCGGGGCGCCCGCCGCCTTGGCCACCGCATCGGTCATGACCCCTTCGAGCGCGCCCTGCCGCAAGTCGCCGCCAACCAGCCGGATGAGGAACTGCCGCTCGTCCTCGGTTGCCCTCCCGACCAGGCTGGCAAGCAGCTCCCGCCGCCTCCCCTGCGATCCTGGGCCTGCCAGCGCCCCGATCTCCTCGAAGGCGGCGTCAGTCTCGGTCAGAGTGAGCGATGCCTGGCTGGCCGGCGTCGTGTGCGCCTCCTCGGCGGCCACGGCGTGGGCGAGAGCCGCCTCAGCCGAGGCCTCCGCCTCAGCCGAGGCGGAGGCCTCGCCCGAACCCGCTGTCGCTTCGCCCGAACTACCTGCCGCCTCGCCCGAACCCGCTGCTGCGGCAGCCGACGCTGCCGCGCGAGCGGGCGACGCCCCGTTGCCAGGCGACGTGCCAGCCCGCGCTGGTGACCGTGACCAGGCGGGCGCCGAGTCCGGCAGGCCCATCAGGGCCGCGTACCCGACGCCGATCTGCCGCTGGGTCAGGTCTCCCGACAGGAACGCGACCGCGATCGGAACCTCATCGACCGGGACCCTGGCCAGCAGCTCGGCGATCTGGTCGATCTTCGCCCGCCGGCCTGACGTCCCCGCGACGCCGGCCGAGGTGGAGACGATCTCAGACAGGAGCACACGCTCGATTCTGCCCGATACCGCCGACACCGGAGAACGCCGATGCCCGGCCACCGACGGCGCCGATCAGCCGTCCCGCCGGGCACGCGGCACGCCGTGCGCGCCTGGCGAATGCTCCTAGCGGGTGGTGGTCCGGGAGAGGCCGTTGACCTCGGCTTCTCTTCTCGCACGCTCGGCCTCGGCCTTCGGGTTCAGCCCGGCCGACTGTGCCTCAGTGGTGCTGCTCGACGGGCTCCCAGAGGGCATTGGCGACGGTTGCATCGAGCGCATCATGCGCGTGTTCTTGCGCATCGCCATCGCAGTTGCGGCAGCGGCGCACCCGGCGAGTAGTGCCGTTCCGGCCAGAACCCTCGGCCAGCGGCGGGACTTCATCTTAGGCGGGTCAAGCTTCCTGGCAGCCATCGCCAGCATGGCCGAGCCCCTAGGGCCGACCGTCTCCCGCATCGAGATGCTGCCGCGGGCTGCCCTGACCGCCATCCACGCGCGAGCCCTGCCGACATGCGGCTTGGCCCATGTCGCCGC
The DNA here is from genome assembly GCA_036393895.1 of Streptosporangiaceae bacterium. Lineage (GTDB taxonomy): Bacteria > Actinomycetota > Actinomycetes > Streptosporangiales > Streptosporangiaceae > Chersky-822. The sequence continues at coordinate 3,530 of DASWGE010000218.1, forward strand.
GGTGCCGGCGCGCCGTCTGGCCATCCTGGTCGCGCTCTTCGTCATGGGAGCGGCCCGGTCGGCTAGCTTCGACGCCTGCATGGCGATCTTCCTGGCCCGCCACTGCATATCGGCCGGTGGCATGATGGCCTGCTTTCTGGACGTAACAGACACTGGTCCCTCCCCCGTGAGTAATCTCCACCGTGAGGTTCCCCGCTGATGCGGGGTCAATCGCGCGATGCCGCGATCGTGACCCAAGGCCACGTATATGCCGGCCCTGACCGCATCTGTGGTCGCCGCCGGGCGTGCGTGCCAGGGCACTGTCCAGGGCGTGGCAGGATTTCGGTATGACCAATGCCCTTACAGCAACGCTGCGGACCAACCGCGGGACGGTCGTGGTCCGGCTTTTCCCTGACCACGCGCCCAAGACGGTGCGGAACTTCGTCGAGCTCGCGGAGGGCGGACGGGAGTGGACCGACCCGACAACGCGCAGGACGGGCGCGGCGAAGCTCTACGACGGAACCATCTTCCACCGGGTGATCCCCCGGTTCATGATCCAGGGCGGCGATCCGCTCGGCACGGGTACCGGTGGTCCCGGTTACAAGTTCGGCGACGAGATCCATCCCGACCTGAGATTCGACCGGCCGTACCTGCTCGCGATGGCCAACGCGGGCCCGGGGACAAACGGCTCGCAGTTCTTCATCACCACCGTGCCGACCCCGCACCTCAACGGTCGGCACACGATCTTCGGCGAGGTGATCTCGGGCGGCGATGTCATCGATTCGATCAGCAATGTGCCGACTGGCAGGAACGACCGGCCGGTCGATGACGTCGTCCTTGAGTCCGTGGTAATC
>DASWGE010000219.1:0-6993 GCA_036393895.1 Streptosporangiaceae bacterium
CGCCCGCGCCGCCTGGCGCGGGTTCAGCCCAGCCGCCAGATGATCCAGCACCAGCCGCACCCGCTCCGGCGGCAACCCTGGATTACCCACCACACCCTCCCGATCAGGTCAGGCGTTGCGACAATCACTTGAGCCCAGGGACGGCCGCTGTCTAAATCTGTCCGTGATCATGATGAGTGAGCGGCGGCGGCGCAGCTAGTCGATCCAGTAGCGGCGCAGCGCAGGCGTTCCTGGCGTGGCGGGACGGACCGAATCAAGCTTCCCGCCGCAGGACTCGATCACGCGAATCGAGCCGGCGTTGTCGTCGTCGCAGGTGATCAGGACCCGGTCGATGCCGAGCGACCTGGCGACGATCAGGGACTGCCGCAGGATCTCGGTGGCGTAGCCGCGGCGCCGGTAGGCCGGCAGGACGCAGTAACCGATGTGACCACCCAGGGTTCGCAGGAACTCGTTCAGCTCGTGCCTGATCGAGACCCGGCCGATGATCTGTTCGTCCAGGTCGGCGACCAGGAAGGTACTCCCGACCCAGCCGTCGGGCAGGTTCACCCCCGCGGTTGAGTCGGCCAGCCGGCACAGGTAGTCCTGCCACGGCATATCTGGTTCGAGCTGGAGCCCGAAGGTGAAGTCCTCGGCAGCCATCTGTTCGTGGCCAGCCAGGAACGCGGCTTCGTCATCGGGCCGCGGCGGCCGGAGCCTGAGCATCGCAGCAGGGTAGCCCGCGGCCGCGAGCGGGCTCCAGCGAATTACTGGCTGGTGAGCGCCGGGTACCGTCCGCGGAACCTGATCAGCGGAGCGTCAGACGCTGACACGGCATCAACGTCCAGGACACGGGCGATCACCAGCAGGTGATCGCCCGCCGGCATGCGGCTGACGACCTGGCACTCCATCGCCGCGAGTCCGCCGTCCGGGATCAGCGCTCCGGATGTGGGCCCGCGATGGTGCGGGACGTCTTCGAGCAGCAGCCTCGCGCCCGGCCTTCCGGCCGCGGCGAAGCGGCCGGCCAGCACGCGCTGGCTGGCCGACAGGACCGTCACTGCGAACCGGTCCAGCCTGCCGAGGAGCTCCGCCGGATAGGACTGGTCGATCAGCGAAATCAGGATCAGTGGCGGGTCCATGGACACCGGGCAGAACGCGCTCACGGTCACCCCGACGTCGTCCCGCTCGTCCGCGATCGTGACCAGGGTGACGGCGCTGGCGACCGCCCCGAGCGCAGCCGCGAACTCGTGCGGTGAGTCAGCGGCTGAGGTCGGTTGCGTCAATGAAAAGTCCAGCTGCCCGGAAGCAGCAGCGGGCCAGCTGCCGGGAGTCCGCACCGGGCGGCCAGCTGCCATACCGGGCCCCAGCTCTCGGCGAGGAGGGCGAACCCCGCGGCGGTTGCGGCCGGGCCGAGGTCGGCGAGGGCCACCCCGGCGGCGCTCGTGGCCCGGCCGAGGTCGGCCAGCTGGGTGAGCGGGCCTGCCGCGGCGAAGGCGGCTGCGGCTGCCCGGCGGTCATCGCTGCTGGCCGCGGGCCTGATCCGGTCGAGCGGGCCCAGCTTCGGGTAGTGGACGAGCGGCGCGGTCGCGGGCAAGCCGGCCCTGCGGCGCGCGATGTCTGCCGCGTCCTCGACGCCGCCTAGCTCGTCGACCAGCTTCCGCTCGTGCGCGTCGGCGCCGGTCCAGATCCGGCCTCTGGCGAGCTCGTGCACGCGCTCGGCCGAAAGGCCGCGGCCGGCCGCCACCTTGCCGGTGAAATCGGCGTAGATGCGGTCAAGCCAGCCGTCGACGATCTGCCACTCCTCGCTGCTGAACGGCCTGGAGGTGGAGAACATGGCTGCGTGCGGGCCGAGCACCACGGAGTCGGTAGTGACGCCCGTCTTGGCGAGCATGTCGCTGAGCACCGGCTTACCGCTGATCACGCCGATGGAGCCGGTTACCGTTCCCGGCTGGGCGACGATCGCGTCGGCGGCCATCGAGATGAAGTACCCGCCCGATGCGGCGACGTCGCTCATCGACACGACCACCGGCTGGCCGGCGTTGCGGGCCCTCACGACCTCGCGCCAGATCGCGTCGGAGGCCACATACGAGCCGCCCGGGCTGTTCACCCGCAGCACGATGGCCTTGACATGGGAGTCGGCCGTCGCGGCGCGCAGGGCAGCCGTGATGCTGTCGGAGCCCATCGCGGTGCCGGTCAGCGGGCTGCGTCCGTTCCGGCCCCGCCTGATCGCGCCAGTCGCCTGGATCAGCGCGACCGCGTCCTGACGCGGTGACGTCAGCTGCTTGGCCCGGTTGGCCAGTTCCTTCGACCGCTGGTAGCGGCCGACATAGAGCAGGATCGGGTCGTTGCCGACCTGCTTGCGCACGGCCGCATAGACCTCGTCCCGGTAGCCGAGCGCGTCGACGAGGCGATTGGCCAGCGCCTGCTCGGCGAGATACGGCCCGCCGTTGATCAGCCGGCCGGCCTCTTCTGGCGAGATGGCAAGGTGCTCGGCGATCGCGTCGGTCAGCTGTGCGGTAACTGACTGGGCCACTTGCTCGGTGGCCTCCCTGGCCGGGCCCGAGAAGCCGCGCTCGGTGAGCTGCTCGGCGGCGCTCTTATACTCGTGCCGGGCACCGACCTCCAGGTGCACGCCGAGCTTGTCCAGGGTGCCGCGCAGGAACGCCCGCTCCACGGCGAGACCCGTGAGGCCGACGTCGCCCGACGGCTGAAGGAAGATCGTGTCGAACGCGGTCGCCAGGTAGTACGGCACGTTCCCGGCGGAGAACTCGCCGAACGTCTCGGCCCACGCCCACGCCGGCTTGCCTGAGTCGCGGAATCGCCTGACCGCCTCCCGCAGTTCCTGCACCACCCCGAGCCCGATCGGCTTGCCACCGACCTTGACGACGAGAGCCTTGACCCGGTCATCGGTTCTGGCGGTCTTGAGGCCTGCCAGCAGGTCGATGATCGTAGGCTGGTGCCTGCTCATGACCGCTGAGAACGGGTCAGGGGGCCTGGTCTCGATGACTCCGTCGGTTAGGTCGAGCTCCAGGATCAGCGGCGCGGTGCGCTGCCTGGCGAGTTTGCCGAGGTGACCGGCCAATGGGCCGGCCAGAGGGCCGGTCAGCAACGATTCCATGAACCAAGCCTAGGGGTGTCGCGCGGATCGTGCCGGACGCGGGCGGCCGTCGTCTGGAACTGATCCGCGTCGCACACCCAAGGTCAGCTATCGTCAGCAGCGATGACGAACCGCGACGGGAACGGCTGGACCCGATGCGGCCGCGGCCATCGGCACTGGGGCCGGCATGGCGCGGCCGGGTTGCTGCTTGCTGCTCCTGACGAGGCCGGACGCCAGACGGTGCTGCTGCAGCAGCGCAGCTGGTGGGGCAGCTACGCCGGCGCATGGGGACCGCCGGGCGGCGCGCGCGACAGTCACGAGTCCGTGATGCGGGCGGCGCTGCGCGAGGCGATCGAGGAGTGCGCGATTGATCCCCGCTCGGTCCGGGTCCACGGTGTGGCCACCGATGATCATGGTGGCTGGACTTACCAGACGGTGCTGGCGAGCGCCGCAGCCCCGCTGGCTGCCGCCGCAGTGAGCGAGGAAACCAGCGAGGTGGCCTGGGTGCCGGTGGCCGAGGTTGAGCGGCTGCGGCTGCATCCCGGTTTCGCTGGGCTGTGGCCGGCGCTGCAGACGGCGCTTTTGCCGCTGACCGTCATCGTGGACGCCGCCAACGTGATGGGATCGCGCCCTGATGGCTGGTGGCGGGACCGTGCCGGGGCAGCCCGGCGGTTGTCCGACCAGATCGAGGGCCTGGCGATGGGCGGCGTGGCCGACCTGCCCGACTCGGTGCACGTGCCCGCGCTCGAGCGGTGGTTCCCGCGCTTCGTGGTGGTGCTCGAGGGTGCGGCGGCAGCCGGAGCCGGAGAGGTGCCGACAGACCGCCAGGTGCAGATCGTGCTGGCGAGGGGTTCCGGTGACGATGAGATAGCCCGGCAGGCCGCCGAGACCGCCGGGCCGTGCCTCGTCGTCACCGCCGACCGGGAGCTGCGATCAAGGTGCGAGGCCGCCGGGGCTGCGGTGGTCGGGCCACGCTGGCTACTTGACCTGCTGTAGCGGCGAGTAGTGCCCGAGGCTTGCGGCTCGATCCCGGAGTCAGGAACATCGAGTTCCACACTGAGCCAAGGAGCGGATGCATGACCGACAATGCCATTTACCAATACGTGCCGCACCGCAGGACCCAGCGCAAACTAGAGGGGAATGCGCCTGGGCCGGTCAAGGTCGCCGAGCAATTGCCGAGCGCCACAGCGGCACAGCGGTTCAACGCGTGGCTCGCTGTCAAGGTGACCGCGGGTGTCGGCACTATGTGGGCCGCCTATGCCTTTGGGGCACTGGCCCTAGTCAGCTTGCCCTCGGCGATCGCCTCGGGCAGCCCAATCATCCTTGTCTCTTGGATCTCGCAGACCTTCCTGCAACTCGTGCTGCTTTCCGTGATCATTGTTGGTCAGAATGTGCTCGCCGCCGCGGCCGATAAGAGATCTGAAGCAACCTTCAAAGATGCCGATGCGGTGTTGCACGAAGCGGTGATGATCCAGGAACACCTGCTCGCTCAGGACCGCGTGCTCGCTGACCTGGCAGGGCGGCTTGCGCGGGTTGAGACCCGTTCCGCCGGGTGAACTGCTGCGTCCGTAGCTGAATGGCAGGGCCAGGCTGTGCGCGGTACTGGACTGCCAGCCAGGCGACCTGCTCGCATACGGCCCTCCCGGCGAAGCAGTTGACGATGGTAGACGATGAAGGCCGGCATCGTAGTAGGTGCCGGCGATATGCATACGCCGTTATCCACCGGCGACTAGCGCGCGCTGCCCGTCATGCACAGGCGATCCACTCGTCGGCGCGGACGCAGTCAGCGCGGTCCATCCTGCCGCCATGGTCACTCGAATCTCGGCGCCGTCCGGCGAGCTCATCGACTATCAGCGCGGCATCCTGGCACGCTGGCAAGCGGACTGTGCGGCTGACGTCGCGGCCATCGACGCGCTCGTGCGCTCGGGTCGGTGGCAGATGTTGTACCGGGGCGTGTACGCCACATACACCGGGCCGCCTTCCAGAGACGGCGTGCTCTGGGCCGCCGTTCTTCGCTGCGGACCTGCGGCGGCGCTCAGTCATTTCACGGCCGCCGAACTCGACGGTCTTGCAGAAGAGCGGCGCGACGTGACGCACGTCACCATTCCCGGGCACCTGCGAGTGCGGCAGCCTGAACGAGAATCCGAAGGCAGATTCGGATCTAGCATTCCGCGCATCGTCGTTCATCGTTCGTCGCGCTTAGCGCAAGCCAAGCATCCTGTCAGGACGCCGCCCCGCACCCGGGTCGAGGAGACCGTTCTTGATCTCGTCGAATCGGCGCAGAATTTCGACGGCGCCTTCCACTGGCTGAGTGCCGCATGCGGCCGCCGGCTCGTCACGCCTGCCCAGCTCCGCGACGCGGTAGGTTGCCGGGCCAAGATGAGGTGGCGTAGCGACGTGCTGGTAGCGGTTGAGGAGATCTCGGAAGGTGTCCTGTCGAACCTCGAACGCGGTTACCTACGGAACGTCGAGCGGCCGCACCGGTTGCCCGCACCGCAGCGCCAGTATCGGAAACGGCGAGGAGCGAGGTCGGCGTATCTAGATAACCTGTACGACGATTTCGGAGTTGCCGTCGAGCTCGATGGTCTTGCCTCGCATCCGGCTGAGTCGCGCTGGCATGACATGCGCCGTGACAGCTTCTTCGCTAGCTCGGGGATCATCACGTTGCGCTATAGCTGGGCCGACATCGCGACTAGGCCATGCCAGGTAGCGCGCGAGATCGGGCTTGTGCTACAGCAGCGTGGTTGGTCGGGTGCGCTCCGTGCATGCCGAGCCTCTTGTCTGGTGGGGCTCCGGTGATCACGGACACTTTCATGCGACATCGGCGGAAATGTGTCCGTGATCATGGAACGGGCTTCTGGGTGGGCGGCGGGGCGGCGGCTTCGGCGGCGGCCGCCGCGGGGGCGGTGGGAGTGGGGTCGTGGACTAGCCACAGCACGCCTAGCGGGGGGACTGTCAGCACGGCGGACGCGGGGCGGCCGTGCCAGGGCTCGCCGGTCGCCTCGACCTGCCCCATGTTGCCGACGCCGCTGCCGCCGTAGTCGGCCGCGTCGCTGTTGATCATCTCGCGCCACACGCCGGTTGACGGCAGTCCGACCCGGTAGTCGTAGTGCGGATCGCCGGAGAAGTTGACCACGCAGGCGACGGCAGGAGCGTCCTCGGCGACCCGCAGGAACGAGATCACGTTGCCGAAAGCGTCGTTGGCGTCGATCCAGCTGAACCCGGCGGGGGAGAAGTCCTCCCGCCATAGCGCAGGCAGCTGCCGGTAGGCCAGGTTGAGGTCGCTGACCAGGCGCTGCAGCCCGACATGAGCGGGTCCCACAAGCGCCGCCCAGTCCAGGCCGCTCTCCTGTGACCACTCGCCGCGCTGGCCGAACTCCGATCCCATGAACAGCAGTTGCTTGCCTGGATGGGCCCACATGTAGCCGAACAGCGCCCGCAATGTCGCGAACCGCTTCCAGTCGTCGCCCGGCATCTTGCCGAGCAGCGAGCCCTTGCCGTGCACGACCTCGTCGTGGGAGAGCGGCAGCACGAAGTTCTCGCTGTAGGCGTACATCATCGAGAACGTGAGCTCGTTGTGGTGGTAGCGGCGGTAGACCGGGTCGTGCGCGAGGTAGGACAGTGTGTCGTGCATCCAGCCCAGGTTCCACTTGAGCCCGAACCCCAGCCCGCCGAGATGCACCGGCCTCGTCACGCCGGGCCACGCGGTGGACTCCTCGGCGATCATGACGATCCCGGCCGACCTCTTGTAGCAGGTCGCGTTGACCTCCTGCAGGAACGAGACCGCGTCCAGGTTCTCCCGGCCGCCGAGCACGTTCGGCGTCCACTCGCCGGCCTTGCGCGAGTAGTCCAGGTACAGCATCGACGCGACGGCGTCCACCCGCAGCCCGTCGATGTGGAACTCCTCGAGCCAGTAGACG
>DASWGE010000220.1:0-11482 GCA_036393895.1 Streptosporangiaceae bacterium
AACCGTTCCCGCCGGAACGGTGATCGCCGGGTACCCGGAGACCGCGGCCGGCGAGGATGTTCCGATGGTGTAGTGGTCGCCGAGCACGTAGTCGGTGAGCCAGGCTGGATTGCCGGTCAGCGCGAGCACCGCGTCGAGGCGGTGCCCGGCCAGCGCCGCGTCGAGGCCGGATGTGGCCAGCGCCCTGGCTTGCTCCCTCGCCGGCTGCCATAGCTCATCGGACCGGCCGCTAGTCGCTTCCGCCTGCTCGAAGATCTGCTGACCGAAATGCCTGAGCACCCGGTCGGCGTGAGCGGTGTTGAACTCGATTAGCTCGGCAAGCGAGCGCGGGTGATCGCCGTCGAGCGCGGCAAGATAAGAGTTCAGGTCGTCTTTGAACTCGTGCCGGAGGGCGAGGAACTCGGGTTCGGAGATCTTGTCCGCGCCGGCCAGCTCGACTTGGTCAATAATCTCAGCGCCGTGCGCGCGGAGCACGCCCATCGCGTGTTCGAGCAGCGCAGCGGCCGCGGCGATCGCCTGCGCCGAGCCCTCCCGCCAGACGCCGATCCTGGCGCCTGCCAGCGCGGCAGGGTCCAGGAACCGCGTGTAGTCGGCCGGCTGGCTGCCGGCCTGGCCCGTGGCCTCGTCCGCCTGGTCGGCTCCGGCCAGCACGCCGAGCAGTGCGGCAGCGTCGGCGACCACGCGCGTCATCGGTCCGGCCGTATCCTGCTCGGCCGAGATCGGGACGATTCCGGTCCTGCTGATCAGGCCGAGCGTCGGCTTGATCCCGACGATGCCGCAGGCGTGTGCCGGGCTCACGATCGAGCCGTCAGTCTCGGTCCCCACGGCAAGCGGTGCGAGCCCGGCTGCGACGGCGACCGCAGAGCCTGAGCTGGAACCGGACGGGTTGCGGCCGGAGCCGTACGGGTTGACTGCCTGTCCGCCCAGTGTGGACCAGCCGCTTGAGGACTGGGTGGAGCGGAAGTTAGCCCACTCGGACAGGTTGGCCTTGCCGAGGATGACGGCGCGGGCCGCGCGCAGCCTGCCGACCAGGAACGCCTCCTCCGCGGGCGCTCCCGCCAGCGCGGGCGAGCCAGCGGTCGCCGGCGAGCCGGCGACCGAGATGTTGTCCTTGATCAGCACCGGGACTCCGGCCAGCGGGCCGAGCTCCGCGCCTGCTGCCCGCGCCTGGTCGACCGCACGGGCCTGCTCGGCTGCGTCCGCGCTCACCGAGATCACAGCGCCGAGCGCCGGGTTGTGACGCTCGATCCGTTCGGTGTAGAACCTGGCGAGCTCCGCTGATGTCAGCGTTCCCGCTGCCATCGCCTGGCTCAGCCTCGCCACCGTCACGTCGGCGACGTTGATGCCCGACCGGCCGATGGTTTCACTGGGAGATTCGGAAATCGCCATGGTGGAAGACTAAGAGAGCGGCGTTTCCTGTTGCGGGGGGTATGTGAGATGTCGACGGCTGCGAGGCGGCACAGCCATGCGCGGCCGGCCGCCGTAGCCGTGCTGGCCGCCGCCTTGGTGCTGTCCGTCGTCGCGGCATGCACGCCTAGTGCGCGCAACGGGGCCGCGAGGTCCACGCTGCAACGCGACTACGAGGCGACCATCACCAGGGCCTTGCCCTCGGTCGTGGAGATCACCGCTGGCAACGCGACGGGCTCGGGCGTCGTCTTCGACCGGCAGGGCGACATCGTCACCAACGCCCACGTCGTCGGGACGGTCAAAAAGTTCAAGGTGCGGGTTTCGGCGGCCAGCGCTCCGATGAATGCCAGGCTCGTCGGCGTCTTCACCCCGGACGATCTGGCAGTCATCAGGGTCAGCCACGGCGCGAGCGAGCTGAAGCCGGTGCGCTGGGCGGACTCGGCCAAGGCGCACATCGGCGCGATAGTGCTCGCTATGGGCAGCCCGTACGGCCTGACCGACAGCGTCACCCAGGGCATCGTCTCGGCAACCGGGCGCACCGTGACAGGGCCCACCATCGCTGGCCATCCGCCGACTATCATCGTCAACGCCATCCAGACCAGCGCGCCCATCAACCCCGGCAACAGCGGCGGCGCGCTCGTCCTGCTGTCGGGCTACGTGCTCGGGATACCGACCCTCAACGCCCAGGACCCAGAGATCGGCGCGCCCGCTCTCGGGATCGGGTTCGCCATCGGATCGAACACCGTCGTGGCCATCGGCCGGCAGCTGATCAGGACCGGCAAGGTAACCAAGTCAGACCGGGCCTCGCTGGATATCAAGGGCGAGACCCACGTGAACTCGGCAAGCAAACCGAACGGTGTCAGGTGGTTGCCGCCAGGCCCGGCGGGGCCGCCGCTGACGCTGGCATCCGGGCGGGCGAGGTGATCGCCGGCATAGCAGGACAGGCCACGTTGGATATCGCGGCTCTTGAGAGCGCGCTCATTGGCTACCGGCCAGGCGAGAGAGTCAAGGTCGAAGTGCTGCACCACGGGAACCCGCGGCAATTCATCGTGCGGCTCGGCAGCCTCAGCAGCTGACACTTTCGCACCGCATGGTCGAGACGCGCTGGCTCTTACCTACAATTCCCCGGTGACCTTCACCATGGGCAGCCTCACATTCGTCCCGGCGGCCGACCGGCCTGACCTGCTCGCGCCGCCGGTAGCCGCGGTGCTGACCGATCCGTCCTGGTCGCTGCCCGCCGCGGAGGTGTGCGTGTGCGAGATCGACCCTGACCTGGCCGACACCGCCGCGTTCTGCGATCGCTACGGCGTATCGCCAGGCGAATCGGCTAACTGCGTGGTAATCGCTGGCCGGCGTGAAGGCGAGACAAGATTCGCGGCCTGCGTGCTGCTCGCGACCACTCGCGCCGACGTCAACGGCGTTGCCAGGAGGGCGCTCGACGTACGCAAGGCGTCGTTCGCTGCCACCGCGGTCGCGGTCGCTGAAACTGCCATGGAGTACGGCGGGATCACGCCGATCGGGCTGCCGGCCGGCTGGCCGGTGCTCGTTGACGCCGCGGTCGCCGCCGCCCCGCAGGTCGTGATCGGCAGCGGGCTGCGCCGGTCCAAGCTGGCCCTGGCCGGGAAGACGCTCGCAGATCTGCCGGGCGCCGTGATCCTCGAGGGCCTCGGCCGCTAGCGCCAGGCCCGGCGGTCAGGGCAGCCAGGAGACCTTGCCGTGCAGAGCCGCGTAGCCGACAAAGGCGGTCGCGTCGATCAGCGAGTGGGCGATGATCAGCGGGGTGACCCGGCCCCACCTGCGGTAGAGCACGCCGAAGATGACGCCCATCACCGCGTTGCCGAGAAAACCGCCGAAACCCTGGTACAGGTGGTAGGTGCCGCGCAGGAGCGCGCTGGCTGCGATGGCACGGCCCGGGCGCCAGCCGAGCTGGTCGAGCCTGCGCAGCAGGTAGCCGATGACCAGGATCTCCTCGAGCAGGCCGTTCTGCAGGCCGTCAAGCAGCAGCACCGGGATGCGCCACCACAACGCGGGCAGGCGCTCGGGCACGACGTTGAGGCTGAACCCGAGGTTGAACGCGGCCAGGTACAGGGCCAGGCCGCCGCCGCCGATCACGATGGCGAGCACCGCGCCGCGGACCGCGTCCTTGGCGGGCTGACTAGCATCAAGGCCGATTACCGCAGGCGGCTCGCCCGAGCGAGCCATCAGGTAAAGGACGAGCACGACCGGTGCCAGGTTCTCGGCCACGCTCGTCAGTTGCAGCACTAGGTCGAGCCAGTGATTAAACGGGGCGAGCGAGCCAACGAGCAAGGCCTGCTGACCCGCGAGCGGCTTCTTCTGCAGCAGTGAGCCGATCAGCGAAAGCAGCGCGTTTACCGCGCTGGCACCCAGCGACACGGCAAGGACAGCGAAAATCTCCCACCGGATCAGCCACTGCGGCGGCGGGCGTAGGCTGGTCTCCCTGAGTGCCACCTGATGGACTTTAGCCCCGCTACCGACGGCGAACAGCCATCGCCGTGCTGGGGCCAGGTCTGGCGCTCGCAGGCGGCCGGCTTATCGGCGGGCTCCCCCGGCCTGGTCGATCCTTGGATAAACCGCTGCACAAACGGTTAGATAAGGATCGGTCAGAGCGTAGACAAGGTGGTCCGATGATCCGTGCAGGCCGTAGCGAAGACGGCCAGCCGATGCTTCCGGATCCGGCCAAGCCGGATCCGGGCAGGTCAGGCGAGCCTTCGTCGGCCACGCTGACCGAGACCGTGGCAGAGACCCAGACCGTGGCAGAGACCCATACCGTGGCAGAGACCCATACCGTGGCAGAAACCGAGCTGGATCCAGCGACCGGGCCAGCCGCAGGAGGCGGCACCTGGGGTGCACTCCGCCGCGCTGTGAGCCATAACTGGGTCAGGCACCTGATCCTGATACTGGTGTACGAGGGCGCGGGCATCGCGGCGAGCTGGCCGCGGTTCACCTATCTCACCGACGGGAAGATGCCAGCCACCTCGGACGTGTCCAGCTATGTCTGGGACCTCTGGTGGAACAGCCATCAGCTCTTGCACCTCGGCAGCCCGTTCTTCACTACGTACTGGGCCGCTCCGGTGGGCACTCACCTGGGGTTCAGCACGCTGATTCCGCTGGCCGGCTGGCTCACCGCTCCCATCACGATGCTCTTCGGACCGTCGGCCTCCTTCACGGTGCTGACGATCGTGACGCCAGGACTGCTGTGTTATGCCATGTACCGCGCCGCGAGGCTCTGGCTCAACGAGCCTGGCGCGATCGTCGCCGGGGCCTCCTTCGGCCTGTCCTCGATGCTGCTGTGGCAGAACTGGTATCACGTCAACATCGCGCTAGGGACGATCTTCCTGCCGATGACTATTGAAGCCGCTGTCCGGTTCCGGCGGCACCCGCGGATGGCATCGGCGATCGCGCTCGGGGTCGCGCTCGGGGCATCAATCCTGATCAACCAGGAAAGCACGATCGTCGCCCTGGTGATCGCCGCGCTCACCCTGGTGCCCTGGCTCGTCGCGGCAGCGGTCAGAAATCGCGTCCTGCTCCGCCAGGCGATCAAGCCGCTGGCAGTCGGTGCGCTGGTCGGGCTCGTCGTCGCCGGCCCTGAGCTCATCGCCATGCTGCAGCAGATCATCGGCGGGGGGGCCAACCCGCCCATCGGCCAGCTAACGGCGAACTACGCCCAGTTCGGCGTCTCCTTGCCGACGCTGTTCGCCCCGTCACCGAGGCTCGCCAACTTCGGCCTCGGTCAGCTCGCGTCGTCCTACAGCTACTACAACGCAGAGCAAGTGATGGAAGGCCTGCCCACGTTCGGGGCGGTGCTCACCGCGGTGGCGTTGCTCGGCATCGTGGTCGGCTGGCGCAAGCGCACCACCTGGGCGTTCGTCGGCCTCTGGCTCGGCTGTGCCGCAGTGGCCCTCGGAACAAGCCTCACCATCGGCAGGAGCTGCGTAATCAGCGCCGGCATCTATCACCGGCCTGGCAAGGTATACGGGAACTTTTGCACCCAGTACCTGCCGCTCATGACTCATTTGCCGGCCACGAAGGTCGTGTACAAGGGCGGCCCGGTCAATGGCGTGTGGAAACCGGTGGTGGCGTCGAACCTGATGCCGTACACCTGGCTGGTCAAGATCCCTGGCCTGTCCGGCCTCAGGGAAGCTGACAGGTTCGCCCTCGTGGGGCTGATCGGCGCCGCGATGCTCGCCGGCCTGGCCGTGCAATGGCTGAGCATGCGCCGGAGCACCATGCCGCTGATCGCCGTGATTGTGGCGCTCGGGGCCCTAGAGGCTGGCTGGTCCGGCGCGCCTCCCGGCTCGCCAGGGTATCCGTCGAACTTCGGCTATCACGGCACCATGGCCTCAACGCTGCCCGGCCTCGACCGCGTGCTCAGCCGGGATCACACTCATTCGATCGTGGTGGACGTGCCTTTCGGCCTGCGCGGCGGCGTCGGCATAACCGGGCAGCCGATCGCGCCGAGCGCGCTGCTCATCGCGACACACGACGGGCATCCTCGCGCCATCGCCTATACCGCCTGGGTGTCGAAGGCCGCGAACAAGGGGATCGCCAAGCACGCGTTCTACCGGTACCTGTACGTGGCGGAAAAAAGCGGGCCGCTGTACCCGACCAGGCTGGCGGCGGCCCGCGCCGACCTGAAGACGCTGAACGTCGGCTGGGTCATCGAGTGGCGGAACGTCTGGACCGACCATCACCAGTGGGGCCGGTACAAGCGGCTCACCAGGAAGTACCTGGAAGCGGTGGGCTTTCGCCTAACTCACGACTACTGCCTGGTGCAGGGCCGTACCGGAGTCGCTTGCCCGCGCGGCCAGCATGTCTGGCTCTTCCGGTACGAGCCAGGCGGCTCAAGTAAGGGCGGGTAAGGTCCGCACATTGCGACCAGGGACCAGCAGATGAACCAGCGTCACGCGGCAGCCATGACGGCCGAGCCTGGCACGCCGGTGCCGCCCGAGCCGCCGCGGTCGGTCATGATCGCCGTGCGCCTCATGTACGCAGGCGCGGCGTTGACCGCGATCGGCCTGGTGATCGGCGTTATCGGCGTGGCCACCGGCGAGGAAGCGCTGCGCGCCAGCCATAGGCACGCCACACTGGCTCAGCTGCACGCCACGCAGAGCTTCCTGATCGCGGTCTCGGTCATCTCAGGGGTGATCGAGATCGGCGCCTGGCTGTTGATGGCCCGGGCGAACCGGAGCGGCCTGAAGTGGGCCCGAATCGCGGCCACAGTGCTGTTCGCCCTCGGCACGTGGAACCTCATTTCGCACATCATCGGCACGGCCACGGTCACGAACCTCGCGTACACGGCGCTCATGTGGCTGGTCGGCCTCGGCGCCGTCTTCTTCCTCTGGCGGAAGGACTCGAGCGCCTACTTCACCTGACCCGCAGCGGACAAGCCAGCCCGCCGGCCGGCCCACCGCGACTCAGGTACTCAGGTCACCGCGGGCAGCGCGACGGCCTGGTCGCCGTCGAGCGCGACGGGCGCCTGGTCGGCCTGCGACTGAGCCAGGTGCGCGGTCAGCCGCCGCCAGGCCAGATCGGCTCCTGATGCCAGGCAGCCGTCGACGACCGCGCTGGTACCGAGCGCGCTCACGCGAAGCTCGGGCAGGACAGGCGCAATTCTGCTGAGCTCGGCCGTTACGGCGGCGGCGAACCCTGGAGCCTGCCCGATCCCGCCGCCGAGCACGACCAGTCCGGGGTCGACTACGGCGATGATCGCGCAGATCGCGTTGGCGGCGAGTCTGGCTTCTGCCGCCACGATCGCGACGGCCCGATCGTCTCCCGCGGCAGCGGCCGCGAACACCTGACGCGCCGACTGCGTGCGCAGCCCGGCCCGGCGGGCGGCCCTGACGATCGCCGCGGCCGAGCCGACGGCCTCAAGCGTGCCCCGCCTGCGCACCTCGTCATCGCCCACATCGCCGCCAGGTCCGTCGGTGATCGGCAGGTACGCGATCTCGCCTGCGACGCCGTGCGCGCCCCGGTGCAGCTGGCCACCGAGCACCAGGCCCATCCCGATGCCAGATCCGATGGAGACGAACACGAAGCTCGGGAACTCCCTGCCATGCCCGTGCTCCCGCTCCGCGAGCGCCGCCGCGTCGGTGTCGTTCTCCACCGCCAGCTTCTCGCCGAACGCGCGCCGCAGTCCGGCCAGGACCTCGGGCTTGTCCCAGCCGGCCATCCCGCCGGTCAGCGTGATCGCGTCCAGTTTCGGGTCGTAAACGCCCGGGCTGCCGAGCACCGTCTGCGTGACGTCGTCCCTGGCAATTCCGGCCGCCGCGCAGATGCCGTCCGCGAGCCTGATCAGCTCGCTCACCCGCCTGCGTACGCTCGCCGCCGTGCATGCGGACTCTGCCTTGGCCCTAATCTCGCCGGTCAGGTCGGTGACCGCCCCCCGCAGGTACTCATGACCGATGTCCAGCCCGAGCACGTATCCGGCCTCCGGCCTGATCTCGTAGAGGACGGCCGACCGGCCGGGCACGCCCGTGCGCTGGCCAGCCGTCCTGACCAGGCCCGAACGCTCGACGCTGGCCAGGGCGAGCGAGACTGTCGGCTTGGACAGCCCGGACAGCCGCGCCAGGTCCGCGCGCGAGCACAGGCCGAGCTGCCGGATCTGATTGAGCAGCAGCTGCTCGTTCATGGTCCGGATGAGCTGGGGCCGGGCGGGCTGCATCCCCGATCCGGCCTGGGCCTTCATGTCAGTCATCTAGCGCAGGTAGGCGAGGTGCTCGCCGTGCAGCTCGATGTAGTCAGCGATCAGCTCCCTGGCCGCCGAGATTCCGGGCACCAGCGGATGCTGCGCGAGCGCTACCGCCGCCAGGCTCGCGTTCCCGGTCATGGCGGCCTCCACGATTCCTCGCTCGTACTCTTTCACAGCCAGCACCAGTGCCCTGGCTGACCTGGGCAGGTCAGCGGCATCGGTCTGGCTGAGCCCGTCCGCATCGACCCTGGCCGGGACCTCCACGATGTCGGTTGGATCGAGGAAGTCGAGCGCGCCGCCGTTGCGCATGTTCACAATGACGTCGCTCGCGCCGCGGCCGGCCAGGCCGTCGATCACCCGCATGGCCAGGCCCTCGTACCCGCCGAGCTCTTCTGCCTCGATCGGGACCGAGCCTGCTGCCGCACGCGCGGCCCGGGCCTCGGCCTGGCCGCTGGCGCCCTGCGTATCCGTCTTCATGTAGGTGTCGCGCCTGACCCCGAGCAGGCTTGCGTAGGCCGACCACGCGGAGTGCACGTCACCGTCGGCGAATGCCTTGCCGATCACGGTCAGCAACTCCTCGTTCAGCGCGAGGACGTCCTCGCCCCTGCTTGACCCGGCCCTGGCCACGCCGTCGACGTAACGCCGCGGGTCGTAGTAGTAGTACACGTACTCGGTCGGGATCGCGCCAACCCGCCTGATCATGTCGGCATCGAAGGCTGCCAGATGCTGGTTGACCTGCTGCAGCTCATCGAACCTGCCGATCAGGTCGCCGATCAGCTCCCTGCCGTCCACCTCGAACGAGGTGATCCAGCCGAGGTGGTTCAGGCCGCCGTACCTTGCCACGACCTGGCCTGCCGCACCTCCGCCGGCGCCAGCGGCCTGCGCGCCGCGCGCTCCGGCGAAGGCCGCGAGGTCCGCGATCGTCCCCGAAGGCGTGTCGCAGACGCCGACGGATCGTACTTTGCCTTGGGCGCTGATGGCCTGCGTGATGAGGCCGGCGGGATTGGTGAAGTTGATCAGCACCGCGTCTGGGGAGCATTGCCTCAGCAGGTCGCAGTAGGACAGCACGACGGGTATCGTCCGCAGTGCCATCGCGCAGCCGCCCGGGCCCGTAGTCTCCTGCCCCACGATGCCACGGCGCAGCGCCACCTGCTCGTCGATCACCCGGCCGCGGTCACCGCCGACCCTGATGGCCGAGAAGATGTAATCGGCGCCGGTGAAGGCCTCGGCCGCGTCAGCCGTCACAGTGACGACACCGGGCTGGCCGAGTACTCCGGCCACCTCGGCGGCCAGCCTGGCCGTAGTCGCCCGCCTGGTGGCATCGGGCTCGAACAGGCAGATCTCGTCGAACGCTCCCGGCCTGCTCGCCAGGACCGCGCGGACGAATGTCGGCATCCGCACGCCACCGCCACCGAGCACAGACAGCTTCATCGCACCGCTCCCCTTTGACCCTGCCTGAGCGCGCCTGGCTGATTGACCGCTGCGAGGACATCGGCAACGTCCTTCAGGACCATGGGCCGCAACGGCCAGCCTGCGCCAGTGCTCTCCGTCCCCAGTTCACCCACGGCGCCGAGCCTGCCAACGGCCAGTGATCCCGCGGCGTTCGCGGCCGCGACAGCCTGGGTGAGCGAAGCTCCGCCGATCAGGGCGGCGATCAATGCTCCGGCGAAGTTGTCACCTGCCCCGGTCAGGTCCCTCACCCGGACTTCCTTGACACCGTCGGCCACCTCGATTACCGAGCCGTCCTGGCCGGCCACCAGTGCGCCGTGCGCGCCGCGAGTCACGACCAGCTGTGCACCCCACGCAGCCGCCGAGCAGATCGCGGCCGCCAGGTCAGCCGCACCGGTCAGAGCCATCAGTTCCGCGGCGTTGGGCACGAAGATGTCGGCCAGCCTGACGCACTCGATGACGCTGTCGCGTTCGGTTTCGTCGCCCAGTGACATGTCGAGCATGATCTTGCAGCCCACCGAGCGCGCCGCACGCAAGAACGGCGGCACCCTACGGCCCGGGTGCAGGTAGCACCAGACCGGCCGCTCGGCCCGCACGACGCTATGCCAGCGCTGTATCTCCGCTTGCTCGCCCGCCGCCGCCGACGGCGGCAAGTGTGTCACGAATCCCCGGTCATCGTCGAAGTTGAGCACGACAGTGATCCCAGCGGTCGCACCCGCCAGCTGTGACGATGGCGACAGGTCGACTCCGGCAGCGGCACAGTGCTCGGTCACTACCTGCGAGCCGAGGTCATCCCCGAGTCTGGTGCACAAGCCGGCCCGCACGCCGGCGGCCGCTGCGGCGGTCGCACTGGTGACCGCACCGCCGCAAGAGATCGCGAACTCGTCGGTGAATACTTCCTCACCCGGTGCTGGAAGCCTATGCAGCTGCCCGAAAACAAGCTCAAGGAAGACCGTGCCGAACGAGATCATCTCCATCGTTCAGCCTCCATGCGCAATTCCATCGTGGCGTCCGAGCAGTGCTCCCGGTCCGGGCTCCCGGTCTCTGGGCTCCCGGTCTCGCCTGACTGGGCTCATGTGCCAGATTACGGTTCGGCCACGAACTCTGTTCCGTCTCGGATAGTTAGGATACTGTCCTAACAATCTCCACGATAGCGTCACCGACATCGTTACGAACAGCAGGGTCATGGCCGGACAACTCAAGGTAGCCGCGGCAGGACGCGCTCCCGGGGATCAGCGCCGATACCCCTCACCTGTTATCGGCTTCCCTGGCCGGCGACGTCGCCGTGTCAGATGAGCCCAAAGTCGCGAGTTTCACGAGGAACATCAGGATTACGAAGGTCACGGACAGACGTGACGAAGGTCACGACCGGGATAAGTTTCCAGAAGTTCAGGACGATTCTGGCATGATCGCCGGCAAACGCCGGCATCAGATGGCCGGACACCTGCCCGGCCAGCCGTCCGGCGCCAGCGCGGGAAGCCGAGGCGGAGACCCCTTGCCGCGCGCAAAGCACCTAACCGAAGGGCCAAAGCAATGAGACGCCTTATCAAACTCGGGGTGGTCATCGCCGTAAGTCTGCTGGCCGCAGCCTGCGCCTCCAACTCTAACTCGGGCGGCGGCGGGACGGCGGGTCCGAGCGGCGTCCTGACCATCGACAACGAGAGCGGTGGCAACTGGACCTGCAACTTCAACCCGTTCAACCTGTCCGATATCTCCTTCTCCCTGGGCACCGTGTACGAGCCGCTCATCTTCGTCAACACGTTGCAGAACAACAAGACGAAGCCATGGCTGGCCACCAACTATGCCTGGAGCAACGGCAACAAGACGCTAACCTTCACGATCCGTAAGGGCGTCAAGTTCACCAACGGAAACCCGCTGTCCGCCTCCGACGTGGTCTACACGTTCAACCTGCTCAAG
>DASWGE010000221.1:0-3536 GCA_036393895.1 Streptosporangiaceae bacterium
AGAGTTCGCGCGGACGGCGAGTTCGCGCAGCTCCTGACGCTGCTTCTCGTCGGTCACGCCGTAATACGTGAGCAGGTCGACGATGTCGCGGTCCTTAAAGCCGACTCGACCGGTCTCCAGTCGGCTGATCTTGGAGTGGGAAGCGCGGATGACGTTGCCCGCCTCTTCCAGTGAGAGCCGCTTGGCCTCCCGCAAACTGCGCAGCTGTGCTCCGAGCAGGATGCGAAGCACCGTCGGGCTGCCAGTGCCCGCCGGCGGAGGGCTCTGCACCGGGCCCGCTACGGGTCCGGCTGTGGTGACCATTGCATCCCCCTGCGTCGGCCCGCTGAAGTAGGTTGACGCAAAGAGTCTCCCACGCAAGAGGCCATTGCGCCATAAGCGTGGTGTTAACGGGTCTGGAATGATGAAAGTTCCCGGCCAGACCCGCTGTCGGCCATTGTCAGCTAGTCGCCAGACTATGCGCTCAGCCGAAGTCGCCCTCCTTGACCCCCTGCAGGAAAGCGGCCCATTCCGCCTCGGTGAACACCAGCGCCGGGCCGTCAGGGAATCTGGAGTTCCGGACCGCAACGCCGTCGGCCAGCGGAGTCGCCTCCAGGCAGTTACCGCTCGGGTTGCTGTAGCTGCTCTTCCGCCAACCGGCTGCGGGCAGGAGTGAGGCCTGCATGCCGTTGAAAGCATGATCCACGTGTCGTCCCTTCGCCGTCGATGCCCAGCCTGAGTACGCATGTCTCCGGGGAGTCAGGAAGTGCTCCACAGGCTAAATTGTGCATCAGCACGTGCATGTGCACGTTCCAACGACATCATAGCGGGACGAACGGCCCTGAACGGAACTGACCCTATGTGCGATGGCACTTGCAAGTGCACACCGATTAATGGCATCGTAACGGACGAGCAGGCCCGAATGGACTCGGCCCAAACTCGCTTGAGTTCTGACTCATGCATAAGGGACACGACACAGTGACTTCCGCGCAGGCACGGGACTTGACTTATGGCAGCCGTGAGCTGCGGCCAATTGGCAACCTGCATCGGCAGGCCAGGGTGCGGGAGCGCACAATGGCCGTCCAGGACGCGGCTGACTATGCTGATCTGCTCAACCTGTCCGAGATCGGGCAAAGCGAGCTCCTGCTGATTCCTGGGCCTGAGTCGGTCAAGGCGGCGCGTGACTTTACGGCGGCGACGCTCCGCGGCTGGAAGCTCGATGCCCTGGTCGAGGAAGCGGTGATCGTCACCTCAGAGCTGGTAACTAATGCGATCAGGCATGGGACGTGCTCGTCCGGGCCGGACGTCGACGTCGCCAGCGTGATGCTGGCCTGGCAGCGGCATGACGGCCGGATTATCTGCGTGGTCACCGACGGCAGCAGCATGCCGCCCGTGCTCGAGCAAGCTGACACGAGCTCAGAATCTGGCCGCGGGCTCCAGGTCGTGCACGCGCTCGCCGCGGCGTGGGGCTGGGTCATGCTCAGCGCGTGCGAGAAGGCCGTCTGGGCGGCATTCCAGCTGCCCTAACCTCCGCCGCTTACTCGCTGAGCGCTCGGCCGAGGCGATGATCGGCCAGGTACGGAGGTTCAACCGGACAGTCACCCAGCACGTCGGCGCGCTGAACGACGAATTCCTGGCCAGGCGTCGGCCGCTCGGGCAGGCGCGGGTGCTCTGGGAGATCGGGTCAGACGGGAGCGACCTGCGCCAACTCCGTTCGCGCCTGGACTTGGACTCGGGTTATCTCAGCAGGCTGCTCCGCTCGCTGGCGGACGACGGGCTGGCCGTCGTCGAGCCGAGCGAAGCAGACGGCCGGGTGCGGACAGCCCGCCTGACCGCGACCGGGGTGGCCGAGCGGGCCGAGCTTGACCAGCGCTCAGACGAGGCCGCCCGCAGCATTCTTCGGCCGCTCAGCGGCCGGCAGCGATCACGGCTCGTCGCCGCGATGGCCGAGGTCGAGCGGTTGCTGACCGCATCAGCGATCCGGGTGAACCCGGCCGATCCGCGGGATCAGGCCGCTCGCGCCGCGATGGCGGCTTACTTCGGCGAGCTGTCGCGCAGGTTCGATGGCGGATTCGATCCGGCCCGCAGCATCTCCGCCGACGATATGGAGCTCAGTCCGCCTGCCGGCCTGCTGCTTCTCGCGACACTGCGCGCCAGCCCGGTGGGTATCGGGGCGCTGAAGTTCCACGACGACGGCCTGGCTGAGGTCAAGCGGATGTGGGTGGCTCCCGCCGTGCGCGGCATGGGGCTCGGGCGCCGGCTCCTGGCCGATCTGGAGGCCCGGGCCGCTGAGCGCGGTGTCGTGACATTGCGCCTGGAGACCAATCGGGCGCTGGACGAGGCGATCTCCCTGTACCGGTCGGCGGGCTACCGCGAGATCCCCGCGTTTAACGATGAGGCCTATGCCGACCACTGGTTTGAGAAGAGCATCCTCCTTTGCCCGTAGGCTGCGGGACAGAATGCCGCGCCTGGCGCGGCTAGCGCCGCGGCGCGGGAGGTGCGGGTGAGCGGGGCAGACGACGGTACGGGGCAAGCCGCCGAACGGGGCGCAGGCGAGGCCGTCGGCTGGATGCCAGAAATCGAGGAAATCAGGCGCCGGCGTGAGTTCGC
This sequence comes from Streptosporangiaceae bacterium, assembly GCA_036393895.1. Taxonomy (GTDB): domain Bacteria; phylum Actinomycetota; class Actinomycetes; order Streptosporangiales; family Streptosporangiaceae; genus Chersky-822. Next base: position 2,590 of record DASWGE010000221.1, read on the forward strand.
CCAAACCATGGGCGGTCCGGAGAAGGTGAAACGCCAGCTCGCCTCGGGCCGGCTGACTGTACGCGACCGCATCGCCCGGCTCACCGACCCGGGCAGCTTCGCCGAGATCGGGGCCCTGACCGGATTCGGCGACTACGACGGCGACGGACGCCTCCTCAGCGTCATGCCTGCCAACTTCGTCGCCGGAACGGCGAGCATCGGCGGCCGGAGGGTGATGATCGGCGCCGACGACTTCACCGTCCGCGGCGGATCAGGCGACGCCGCGATCCACGCCAAGCAGATCTACTCCGAGCAGTACGCCGCCGACCTGCGGTTGCCTGTCGTGCGGCTGCTCGACGGGGCAAGCGGCGGCGGCAGCGTCAAGATGACGCTCGACGCCGGTTCCAGCTATGTCCCCGTCAACCCGGCCTGGGACGCGGTCGTCGGCAATCTCTCGCTCGTTCCCGTCGTGGCGGCCTGCCTCGGCCCGGTGGTGGGGCTGGGCGCCGCTCGCCTCGTTATGTCCCATCTGGCCGTCATGGTCACTGGCATCGGCCAGCTGTTCACGGCCGGGCCGCCCGTCGTCCGCAGCGGCACGGGGGAGGAGCTGACCAAAGAGGAACTCGGCGGAGCGGCCGTCCACCACCGCAACGGCACGATCGAGCGGTTCGCCGTGTCTGAGGATGCTGCCTTCGCGATCATCCGCGATTTCCTCGCCTACCTCCCGGCCAGCGTCAACGAGACGCCGCCGGTCATCGCCTGCCAGGATCCGGCAGCGCGGCGCGAGGAATCGCTGGTCTGGGCCGTTCCGCGCGACTCCCGCCTGCCCTACCGGATCGGCCCCCTTCTTGAGGCGATCTTCGACCGCGGTTCGGTGTTCAGCTATGCGGAGTACGGCGGCTCGACCGTCACTGCCCTGGCCAGGCTCGACGGCCATCCGGTGGGCGTGATCGCGACCGACCCGTACC
>DASWGE010000222.1:0-9819 GCA_036393895.1 Streptosporangiaceae bacterium
AGGTAATCGAGGGCTGGCTCCCGTACCGGGCGATATTCGACCTCATTTATAACGGAACGCGGCACGTGATGATGATCCCGAGCCAGATCGATCCGCACGGGAATGTCAATATCTCGGCGATCGGGGAATTCAGCCGTCCGAGGGCAGCGCTGCTCGGGGTCCGGGGCGCGCCGGGCAACACCGTCAATCACCCGACGAGTTACTGGGTACCGCGGCACACGCCCAGGACCTTCGTGGCTCGGGTGGACATGGTCAGCGGAGTCGGTTACGACCGCGCGGCCCAGGCTGGTCCCGCTGCCTCCCGCTACCACGAACTCCGGCGCGTGGTCAGCAACCTGGGCGTCTTCGATTTCGCGAGTCCGGACCGAGCGATGCGGCTGGTTTCCGTGCACCCCGGCGTCGGGGTCGACGAGGTCCGCGCAGCGACCGGTTTCGACCTGGTCATTCCCGGCGACGTGCCGCAGACCCGCCAGCCGAGTGCCGAGGAGCTGCGCCTGATCAGGTCGGTCATCGACCCCGGCGGCGGCCGCAGCGCCGAGGTACAGCAATGACGGCGCTGCACACGCCCGTCTGCGACCTGTTCGGGGTTCGCTATCCGATCGTGCAGACCGGGATGGGCTTCGTGTCAGGACCGCGGCTGACCGCGGCCACAGCGAACGCCGGCGGCCTCGGCATTCTCGCCAGCGCGACGATGAGCTATTCCGAGCTGGCCGCTGCGATCGAGGAGACTTGCAGCCTCACGGCCGAGCCGTTCGGGGTGAACCTGCGGGCCGACGCGCCCGACGCAGGCCAGCGGGTGGAACTGCTGATCAGCCGGCGAGTTAAGGTCGCTTCATTCGCGCTGGCGCCGCGGCAGGAACTCATCGCGAGGCTGAAGGACGCTGGCGTCGTCGTCGTGCCGTCGGTCGGGGCGCGCCGGCACGCCGAGAAGGTTGCCGCATGGGGAGCCGATGCGGTGGTGGCGCAGGGCAGCGAGGGCGGCGGGCACACCGGCCAGGTTGCCACGACGGTCCTCTTGCCCCAGGTCGTCGACGCCGTGGACATTCCGGTGATCGCGGCAGGCGGCTTCTTTGACGGCCGTGGCCTGGCCGCCGCGCTCGCGTACGGTGCGGCCGGGATCGCGATGGGCACCAGGTTCCTGCTCACCAGCGACAGCCCGGTGCCCGATGCCATCAAGCAGCGCTACCTGGCGGCGACGGTGGCCGACACGGTGGTCACCAGCGCACTTGACGGGGTGCCGCAGCGGCTGCTTCGCACCGCCTTCGCCGAGCAGCTGGCCAGGGACACGGCGGCCACCCGGCTGCTGCGCTCGGTGCGCAGCGCCGCCGCTTTCCGGCGGCTCACCGGCACAACCTGGCGGGCGATGCTGCGGGAGGGCCTGGCGATGCGCCGCGCGCACGACCTGCCCCTCGGTCAGGTGCTGCTGGCGGCCAACACACCTGCGCTGCTGCGCGCCGCCATGGTGGACGGCAGGACGGACTTCGGGGTGATGGCGACGGGGCAGGTGACCGGCTTGATCGAGGACCTGCCTAGCTGCGCCGAGCTGATCGAGCGGATCGTCTCGCAAGCAGAGGCCGTCCTGGCCGGGCTTGCCGGCCGGAACGACGCGGGGGCCGGCGATGTGCAGGACGATGGCTCCCTGACCGGTGCGAGCGAGGGAGCCCAGCCATGATAAGTTCGTCGGTCGGCGCTGACGGGGTAGCCGAGTGCGTGATGGATCACCCGCCGGTGAACGCCCTGCCCGCGGCCGGGTGGTTCATGCTCGCCAGGACGATGCGGGCTCTCGGCGAAGATGCGGCCGTGCGGGCCGTTATTCTCCGCGCCGAGGGCCGCGGCTTCAGCGCAGGAGTCGATATCAAGGAACTCCAGGCGAGCCCGGACTTCGCCGCACTGGTCGGCGTGAACCGCGGCTGCGCCGCTGCGTTCGCCGCGGTCTACGAGTGCCAGGTCCCGGTGATAGCAGCAGTGCACGGATTCTGCCTCGGCGGCGGAGTCGGCCTGGCGGGCAACGCCGACATCATCGTGGCGAGCGAGGATGCCACGTTCGGGCTGCCCGAGGTGGACCGGGGCGCGCTGGGGGCCGCGACCCATCTGGCCAGGCTCGTGCCGCAGCACAGGATGCGGGCGATGATGTACACGTCAGCCGCGGCGACGGCCGCCGAGCTGCACGGCTACGGCTCGGTCCTGCGGGTAGTTCCTCGCGGCCAGCTGCAGGACGCCGCGCTCGAGGTCGCCCGTCAGATCGCGGCGAAAGATCCTGCCGTGATCCGGGCCGCCAAGGAGTCACTCAATGGCATCGACCCAGTCGACGTGCGCCGGAGCTACCGGTACGAGCAGGGTTACACGTTCGAGCTCAACCTGTCAGGCGTGGCCGCCAGGGTGCGCGATGAGTTCGGCCAGGAGAACCGGGCCTGAGCCGAAGGGGTCGGCCGCTCATCGGCGGCCGGGACGAGCGGCTGCGGTGAACGCGGGGAGCTGGCCGCCGCCGTCCACGACGAGGTTCGCGCCGCTGATGTAGCTGGCCAGCGGCGACGCAAGTAGTAGACAGGCATCGGCGATGTCATCGGGCGATGCCATCCGGCCGAGGGGAACCGTTGCCGCCACGGCGGCAAGGGCCTGCTCGTCGCCGTAGTGAGCGGCAGTGTCGTGGGTGCGCACCAAGCCGGCGGTCACGCAGTTGACCCGCACCGCGGGCGCCCATTCGACCGCCAGGGCCTGGGTGAGCGCGACCAGCCCTGCTTTGGCCGCGGCATAGGCGGCGGTGCCTGGCGCTGGACGCGTCGCCGCGACGCTGCCAATATTCAGGATCAGGCCGCCGCGGTCCTGCTCCTGCATGTACGAGTTAGCTGCCTGCGCGACGAAGAACGGTGCCAGGAGGTTCAGCCTGACAACAGACGTGATCAGGTTTGGTGACGCCAGCGCGGCCGGGACCGACGGCGAGCCGCCCGCGTTGTTCACGACAATGTCCAGCCGGCCGAAACGGCTACTCGCCTCGGCCACGACAGCGGCCGCCTGGCCGGGATCGCGCACGTCAGCCGCTACGAACTGCAGGCCCGCGGACAGCGGGCCAGGCTCGGACCGGCCGCAGACGAGGACCCTGGCGCCGCTCGCGACCAGCCGCCGCGCGATGGCCAGGCCAATTCCGCGCGTGCCACCGGTGACAAGCGCGGCCTGGTCAGCAAGACCGGCGTGCGGCCAATGCGGCGCGGGCGGAACTGGCGCCGCCTCCCGGTGATCAGATGGCATGTCAGACCCCGCTGCCGGCGTGTTCTAGCCCTTTACCCGGCGGCCGGCTGTCCATACCGCGGTAACGTGCTCGGGCCTGGCCAGCACGGAAATGTCGGCCAGCGGATCGGCGCCGACCGTAATCACGTCGGCGTCGTAGCCGGCCTCAAGCCTGCCGCTCTTCGGCGCCTGCGGGCCGAGGGTCAGGGGTGCCGTTGCGGTGGCGGCCTCGATCGCCTGCAACGGCGTCATCCCGAGCTTGACCAGGTGCACGAGCTCGGCGCCGTTAGAGCCCCAGGCGTTGGGCCGGTCGGGCCCGGTGATGGCGATATCGGTTCCCATGGCAATCGTGACGCCGCTCTCGATGGCGAGCGTGACCGCGTCCGCATGCGTGTGAGCAAGAGCGGTAAGCTTCACGGCCGCATACTCGGGAACGGCGCTGAGGTTGGCGAGGATGTCTTCGACGATGGTGCGGGTAGGGACCAGGATCGTGCCGGTCTCACGCATCGCGTCGCAAGCCTCGTCGTCGAGGTAGGTGCCATGCTCGATGGTGCGGACGCCGGCCTCGATCGCCGCCATGATGCCCGCCTTGCCGTGGCAATGCGCGGCTACGACGCGGTCGGCCAGGCCGGCGACCTCGACGATCACGCGGAGCTCGGCGACGGTGAACTGCTGGTGGATGGGATCGTCGATCTCTGACATGACGCCGCCAGAAGCGCATACCTTGATCAGCCGCGCGTTGCGCCGGAGCTGTTCCCTGGTCGCGCGCATGCATTCGTCCGCCCCGTCGGCGAGCCGCAGCTCGCCGTGCTGGTGGCCGAAGTCGCTGATCCACGACAGCGGGTATGAGTGCAGATCGGCGTGACCGCCCGTGATGCTCAGTATCGCCCCCGCCGCGTAGACGGCCGGGCCGTCGAGTACGCCCTCTGCCACCGCCCTGGCCAGGTAGACGCCGAGGCCGCCAACCTCGCGCACGGAAGTAATTCCCGCGTCCAGTGCGCTGCGAAGGTCCCGTGCGCACCGTGCGGCTCGCAACGGCACAGGTTCGAGCGGAAGCTGCCCGACGTCCAAGGCCCGCACGCCGAAGAAGTGGCCGTGGCAGTCCCACATCCCCGGCAGCACGGCCTCGGTCCTGTGTACCGCCGCGCCTGTGGTCTCCGGCGCCTCGCGCGCCGGGCCCGCGTAGCTGATGACCGGACCGTCAAGCACGACCACGCCGTCAGGGACCGGCTCGCCGCTGCCCGGCACGAGCAGTTCGGCCTCGATCCGTTCCATGGTGTTCTCCCTCGCGGGTCCGCCTGCCTGGTCGCCGCAGGACATCATGGCGGTTTTGCCCACTTACCGCAACGACGTACCCAGGTGGCAACCTGGCCTTAACCGGGGAGAATGGAGACGCGGACTGCGGATTTGCCGCTCATCTGAATGTGTATCGCCGGATGCGCGGGCTAATGCGCTATACAAGTAGCGGTGCGAGGGAGCGAGATGCCGCCTACGGACGGGTCGTTGTCAGCGCCTGGCCAGGGGCCGGTGCGCAGCGTGCTCAGCCGCCTTCGCCATTCGTATGACGCGGCGCCGCTGCCGGTCAAAGCTCTCATCCTGATCACGTGCTGCGTAGTTTGCGTGCCGTTCGCCGGCATTGTCCTGCTGGGGATGCTTATCGTCGCGCCATATGCGGTATGGACAGGCCGCCGTGATGGGTGGGCCACCGTGTCGGTGACGCTGTGGGGGCTGGTGCTGGTCGCCAGCCAGGCGCACGGCGCGGCAGCGCCGCGCTACGCGCTGCTCGCGCTGCCCGTGGTCGCCGGCTTGATCGCTCACGCGGGCGCCCTGGGCCGGTGGTTCACGCCGTGCCGCACTGTCACGTGGGTGCTGCTGCTCGCGCTGCTGCCGGGAATCGCCGCATTCCGGTTGGTCGGCAAAGGCCACTCGCTCTTCGGGCCCGCGCTTGCCTGGCTGCTGGCCGCCGTTGTGCTTGGCTGGCGGCTGGCCAAGGCGTGGCAGGACAGCCGTCAGAGCGGCCAGCTGCAGCAGGTGCGCAGCGGCGTGCCCGGGCTCCCGGTCACCTCCGCGCCGGATCAGGCGTCGCTGCCGAATCGGACCGGACCGGCGAGCGCGCAAGCGGGCGGAGCGCCGTCCGGTCAGCCTGGCCAGCGGCCGGGGCCACGGCTTGGCGCCGCCACCAGGCCCTTGACTGCGGCGGACGGCGGACGGGTGATGGCGGCCGGCCGGACAGGCCGCAGCGGCGTCGATGGCCAGGGCACCGTGCAGCTCGGCGCCGACGGGGACTACCCAGTCGCGGACCAGCCGGTGATCACGGTCGACGAGGCGATGGCAGAGCTCGACGAGATGATCGGCCTCTCTGCCGTGAAGGACCAGGTGCGGTCATTCGCCGCGTCGATCGAGGCGGCCCGGAGGCGAGCCATGGTCGGCATCGGCGCGGAGAAGCCGATGCAGCACTTTGTCTTCCTCGGGCCACCAGGGACCGGCAAGACGGCAGTGGCCAGGATCATCGCCAAGATCTTCTATGCCTTCGGGCTGCTCGACGTGCCCACCGTGGTCGAGGCGCAGCGCTCGGACCTGGTGGGCGAGTACCTGGGCGCGACGGCGATCAAGACGAACGAGCTGATCGATTCGGCCCTCGGCGGCGTCCTGTTCATCGATGAGGCTTACAGCCTGGTCAACGAGGGAGACGGGCAGAACGACCGGTTCGGCAACGAGGCGGTCCAGGCCCTGCTCAAGCGAGCCGAAGACGACCGCGACCAGCTGGTGATCATCCTGGCTGGCTACGAGCGGCAGATGGAAGCGTTCCTCGCGTCGAACCCCGGCCTGACATCGAGGTTCGCCATCCGGGTCAAGTTCAGCGGCTACACGCCCGCTGAGTTGCTCCAGCTCGCCGATCTGGCGGTCGCTAGGCGCGGCGAGATCATCGACCCGCAGGCGCGCTCGGTCGTGTGGCGCATGTTCGAGGAAGTCGGCCGGCGCAGGCTCGGCGACGAGCTCGGAAACGGCCGGTTCGTGCGCACCCTCATCGAGCGGGCTGGCCAGGCAAGGGACGTGCGCGTGATGGGAGCCGGCAGCGATCCCGCCCCGGTCGACCTGATCACGCTGCGCGGCGGCGACCTCGAGCAGGCATACGCGGAGCTGACATCGCGGTATCGCGGCTACGACGAGACGCCCACCCTTGAAAGCGCGCTCGCCGAGCTTGACGCGCTCGTGGGGCTTGAACCGGTCAAGCGCCAGGTACACGAGATCGCCGCGCAGCTGCGGGTGGCCAGGCTGCGCGCGGCGCAAGGCCTGAGCAGCCAGCCGCCGGTCAGGCATTTCGTCTTCACCGGCCCGCCCGGTACCGGGAAGACGACCGTGGCGAGGATCCTGGCCAGGATCTTCGCGGCGCTCGGCCTGCTGGTGCGGCCCGGCGTGGTGGAGGCTCATCGAGCCGACCTAGTCGGCGACCACCTGGGATCGACTGCAATCAAGACGAACAAGCTGATCGACTCGGCACTGGGCGGCGTGCTCTTCATCGACGAGGCGTATTCGCTTTATAACGACGGCTACTCCGGCGGTGACGCCTTCGGGTCCGAAGCCGTCGCAACGCTGCTGAAGAGGGCCGAGGACGACCGGGACAGGCTTGTCATGGTGCTCGCCGGCTACACCGACGACATGACCAGGTTCCTGCGCACAAACCCGGGCTTGGCTTCCCGGTTCAGCGTCAGGATCGCCTTTCCCAGCTATGATCCTGACGACCTGGTCAGAATCTCGGCGATCTTCGCTGCGCAGGCGGGGGACAGGTTCGCGCCCGACGCCCTGCCCGTCCTGACGCAGATCCTGACCCGGGCATGCGAGCAGGGCCGGGTCGATGAGCTGGGGAACGGCAGGTATGCCCGCTCGCTGTACGAGCGGGCCTGCGCATCGCGCGACCTGCGCGTGGCCCAGCTGGGCGAGAGCGCCAGCGCTGCCGAGCTGACCACGATCTCGGCTGAGGATATTGCGGCCGCTAACCGGGGGATCAGCGGCTGACGGCGGCGAGAGTATCTCCTACGGTCCCGGCGGGCGGCCAGGCAGAAAGCTTCGCGGACTACGCGCTGGCGTCGCGCTGGTGTCCGTATCCGCCGCCACCCGGCGTCTCGATCACGAACATGTCGCCCGTGCCGACCTCGAGGGAGTCGCAGCCGAGCATCGGGGTCACCGAGCCATCGGCGCGGCGCACCCAGTGCCGGCCAAGGGAGCCGGGCTGGCCGCCCGCCATGCCGTAGGGCGCCACCCGCCGGTGACTGGCGAGCGTGGTCACCGTCATCGGCTCGGCGAACCGGATCTCGCGACGGCCGCCCGATCCCCCGTGCCAGCGGCCGGCCCCGCCGCTCCCGTGCCGGATCTCATGCCGCTCGAGGCGGACCGGGTACCGCCACTCGAGCACCTCGGGATCGGTGAGCCTGGAGTTAGTCATGTGGGTCTGCACCACGTCGGTGCCGTCGAAGCCGTCCCCGGCACCTGAGCCGCTGGCCACGGTCTCGTAGTACTGGTGCCGGGCGTTGCCGATGGTGATGTTGTTCATCGTGCCCGAGCCTTCGGCCATCACCCCGAGTGCCTTGTACAGCGCGCCCGTGATCGCTTGCGACGTCTCCACGTTCCCCGCGGCGACTGCGGCCGGGTACTCCGGCGCAAGCAGGCACCCGGGCGGGATGATGACCCGGACCGGCTTCAGGCAGCCGGAGTTGAGCGGGATCTCGTCGGCCACCAGTGTGCGCAGCACATAGAGTACGGCGGCCATGGCGACCGATGAGGGCGCGTTGAAGTTCCCGTTCACCTGGGGCGACGTCCCGGTGAAGTCGATCTCCGCGGTGCGCGCAGACCGGTCGACCCTGACCGCCACCTCGATCACAGCCCCGCTGTCGAGCTCGTACGTGCACTGCCCGTCACGCAGGGCGCCGAGTACGCCGCGCACCGCCTGCTCGGCATTGTCCTGGACATGACCCATGTAGGCGGTTACCACGTCCAGCCCGAAATGCTCGCACATGCGGCGCAGCTCCGCGGCACCGCGCTCGTTGGCGGCGATCTGCGCGCGGAGGTCGGCCAGGTTGACCTCGGGGTTGCGGGATGGGTAAGGCGCCCGGCGCAGCACCTCGAGCGTCTCTGCCTCGCGCAGCACGCCGTCCCGCACCAGCAGCCAGTTGTCGATGAGCACCCCCTCCTCCTCCACTACGGTGCTGAAAGCGGGCATCGAGCCGGGCGTGATCCCGCCGATCTCGGCGTGGTGGCCCCGCGATGCGACGAAGAACAAGATGCGCGGCTCGGATGCGTCGCCCGCCGCGGTGTCGAATACCGGCGTGACGACCGTGACATCGGGCAGGTGGGTGCCGCCGTGATACGGATCGTTGAGCACGTAGACGTCTCCGGGGCGCATCTTCCCGGCATTGCGCGCGGCGACGATCCTGATGCTCTCGCCCATCGATCCGAGATGGACGGGAATGTGGGGCGCGTTGGCGATCAGAGAGCCGTCCGCGTCGAAGATCGCGCAGGAGAAGTCGAGCCGTTCCTTGATGTTGACCGAATGCGCGGTAGCCCGCAGCCGCACGCCCATCTGCTCGGCGACCGACATGAACAGGTTGTTGAAGATCTCCAGCATCACCGGGTCGACCTCGGCTCGCGCGCCGGAGCGCGTCGGCCGCGCCGCGACACGGGTGAGCAGAAGGTCATCCAGCTCGGTCACTTCGGCCCGCCAGCCAGGCGGCACCACCGTGGTCGCAAAGTCTTCCACGATCAAGGCGGGACCGCTGACACGTTGCCCTTGAGCTAGTTCCCGGCGCCTTACCAGCGGCGCATCCCGCCATGAGCCGCCTGCGTGCATCCGGACGGAGGTTCCGCCGCGGGCGCGGTTTTCGCCATCGGATCCGGCCCGCTCCGTACTTGCCAGATGCTCCGATGCCGAGGTCAGCTCGACCGAGACGGCCTCGGCCACTACCGTCCGGTCGCGCATGAGAAAGGAGAAGTGCTGCCGGTACGCTGCCTCGAAGTCGCTGATCATGCTGGCCGACGGCCCGAGCGGAACAGGCAGGGCGGTATCGGTGCCCTCGTACTTCAGGTGGACACGGCGGACGATAGCCGCCCGGCTCGGGTCGACGACCTGCCGTGCGAGTTCGGCCCGCGCCGCCTCGGCCAGGCCATCGCAGGTCGAGCCGAGCAACGGCAGCAGGTCGTGGGTCAGCGGCGCCTCTACGGTGGTTTCCCGCATCGCAGTGACGTCGGCAAGGCCGAGGCCGAGCGCGGAGAGCACTCCGGCCAGCGGGTGGATGAGCACTCTGGTCAAGCCGAGGACGTCGGCGACCGCGCAGGCGTGCTGGCCTCCGGCCCCGCCGAAAGTCGCCAGCACGTACTCGGTCACGTCGTAGCCGCGCTGGACCGAGATCTTCTTGATCGCGTTTGCCATGTTCGCCACGGCGATGTCGACGAAGCCCGCGGCGACCTGCTCGGGGGCGGGATTGCTGCCCGTCGCTTTCCCGATCTCCGCGGCCAGCGACCCGAACTTAGCCGCCACGATCGCGCCGTCGAGTGGCTGGTCGCCGTCAGGCCCGAACACCTGCGGGAAGTGCGCGGGCT
>DASWGE010000223.1:0-4238 GCA_036393895.1 Streptosporangiaceae bacterium
TATGCATTGTGGACGGTCGTGCCGGGTCCAGCGCCCGCCGCCGCGAGCGACCGAGCGCACATCCGGGACCAGAGCGCGAGGTCGCCCTTGGTGTAGGAAACCAGCGTGGGCCGCCCGCCCGTCCCGCTCGACCCGTGCACGGCGACCACCTGTTGCCGCGGGACGGCGAGCATCCCGAACGGGTAGTTATCCCACAAATCACGCTTGTCCGTGGTCGGCAGCCTGGCCAGGTCATCCAGGCTCACCTCGGTCCCTGCGGTCACGCCCGCGTCCGCCAGCCGGGCCGCCTGAACGCCGCCAGCGGCCAGCAGCCGGTCGATCAGCACGCGCAGCCGCCTGATCTGCAGCCCCGGCAGCTGCTCGGCCGGCATCGCCTCGGCCTCGGGCTCGAACATCACCGGAAGCGAATCATTATCAAATCGCATTGCCCGCATTGCTGTCGGCCTTCCCTCTGACGCATAGCATGACGGCATGAACACTGTGCCCGATCGCTCCCGCGTTCGTCTGCCCGACATCAGCTCCCGCGCTTACGAGCACCCGGCCGACCGCTCGGCCCTCGTTGCGCTGCGCAAGTTGACCGGCTTCGATGTCATCCTGCGCAACCTCGCCGGGCTGTTCAGCGACCGGAGCCTGCGGCTGATGTTCCTGGCCAGCTCGGTACGCGCCTCTGAGCAGCAGTTTCCGCACCTGTACCAGACGATGCTGGACGGCGCGTACGTGCTCGACCTGCCGCGGGTCCCTGAGCTGTTCATCACGCAGGACCCGAGGGTCAACGCGATGGCGCTGGGCACTGACAAGCCATTCATCGTGATCACGACCGGCATGGTGGACCTGATGGACCCGGAAGAGATCCGGTGGGTAATCGGCCATGAGCTCGGCCACGTGCTCTCCGGGCATTCGGTGTACCGGACGATGCTCTTCTATCTCGTCGGTCTGGCCTCTCGGCTCGCGCTCGTGCCGTTCGCGTGGATCGGGCTGAAGGCGGTCATCTGGGGCCTGGAGGAGTGGTTCCGCAAGTCCGAGCTGTCCTGCGACCGGGCCGGCCTGCTCGCAGGCCAGGACGTCCCCGCGGCCCGCCGCGCACTGATGAAGCTCGCCGGCGGCCCGCAGCTGGCCGAGCTCAGCCACGACGCGTTCCTTGAGCAGGCGCGCGAGTACGACGCCGTGCCCGACGTCCGCGAGGGCCTGATCAAGCTGCTTCAGCTGATCGGCACCACGCACCCGTTCGCCGTGGTCCGGTTCGCCGAGATCGACCGCTGGGCCTCCGAGGGCGAGTACAACGCCATCCTGGCGGGCAACTACCCGCGGCGGGACTCGGACCGGGACGCCTCGGTCGGCGACGAGTTCAAGTCGGCGGCCAAGTCGTACCAGGAGTCGTGGAACCGGTCGGCCGACCCGCTGATCGGCGCCGTCCGCGGGGTGGCCGGCTCGGCCGTGGGCGCCGGGGAGCGCCTGATGAACAGGTTCGGCAACCGCAGGGACGACTCGGACCCGAACGACTAACCGCAGTTGGGGCCGCGAGTTCCGGGGAGAGCCGGGAACGACTAGCGACGGCCGCCGGACGGCGGCCTCAGGTGCCACGAGTACGCCACATTTATGACCGTGATGGCGAGCCAGACCACGAGGAGCCCCGCGATCCCGACCGGGTGTGTACCTGCCGTTACCGTAAGGGCGGTCAGCGGGATGCCGAGCGTCATCGAGACGATCGCGAGCGCGAAAGCCGAGCGCTCCCTGCTGGCGGGCTTGGCCGGCGCAGCGAGCGGCGCGGATGAGATGTACGGCTGCGCGAGGGCCACGCGCGCATCGACGCGGGCATCGATTTCCCTGCCGACCTTGTCGAGGAAGGACTCGATTACGGCGGACTCATAGTTGGGACCGAGTTCGCGATGGGTCTCGGCGGCGGCGCGGATCTCGTCCGGGGTGAGTGACGGGCTATTCACACGAGCACGATATATCTCAACGGCCGAGGGCGCCATACGCTTCGGTCCCGGCGCGGCGCGGGCATTCTGAGGGGATGAACGGGACGCAGCGGCCACCGGAGCCGCCGCTGGAGCTCACTTTCGTGGCCGAACTCCGCATGTTCCTGGCCCCGGCGAACCGGGCTGGCACGGTCCGGATGGCTACCGACGGGACGCCCTCGCTGGGGCATGTCGTGGAATCGGCTGGCGTCCCGCTGACCGAGGTGGGCTCCCTCCTCGTCAACGACCGGCCCGCGCGGCCGTCGTACCAGCCGCGAGCCGGCGACCGGGTCCGCGTCGAAGCGGTAAGCCGGCCGCAGCCGCTGCCAGTGCCGAGGTTCCTGCTCGACGTGCACCTCGGCGCGCTCGCCCGCCGGATGCGCCTGGTCGGCGTCGACACGGCGTACTCGAACGACCTCGGCGACGACGCGCTGATCGACCTCGCCAACTCCGCCGGCCGCGTGCTGCTGACCAAGGACCGTGGGCTGCTGCGGCGCAGGAAGCTCTGGCTGGGCGCGTATGTGCGCGGCGCCCGCGCCGACGACCAGCTGGCCGACGTGCTCGATAGGTTCTCTCCGCCGTTCGCTCCGTGGACGCGCTGCCTCATCTGCAACGGGTCGCTGGCCCCGGTTACGAAGAGCGAGGTCGAAGCGCAGCTGCTTCCCGGGACCCGGCGGACCTACAACGAATTCTGCCGCTGCGCTGGTTGCGGGCGGGTGTACTGGCGCGGCGCCCACAGCAGCCGCCTCGCGGCGATCGTCGCTGCCGCCGCTCGGCGGCCAGGCGCAACTGACCCGGGCGCTACCGCCTGGTCGTAGTCACGGGCCTGCGCCAGCGTGATCCGTGCTCGCCGAGCGGGCCGACCCGCAGGCCGCGCCGGTCGCACTCGTCAAGCAGCTTCGGGAGCGCGCCGAGCGCGGCCTTCCATGACCCGGGCGGGGACGTGGCGTCCGAGTCGTGCAGCAGCACGGTCGATCCGCCGACTAGGCCGCCGGAGAGCGTGTCGTGCACGGTTTCCGCGGTCGATCCGGGCGCCCACTCCCGCCCCCAGCTGCTCCACAGCACCGGCGTCAGGCCGAGCCGATGCGCGGAGATCAGCGAAGCCGTGCTCAAAACGCCGTACGGGGGGCGGAACAGCCAGGGGTCCACGCCGGTCGTGGCCGCGATGATCTCCTTGGCGCTGGCCAGATCGTCGTAGGTGGCGATCGGCCCGCGCAGCGGCAGGTAACGATGGCGCCACCCGTGCACGCCGATCTCATGGCCGGCGTCGGAGATGTCGGCCGCCAGCCGCGGCGTCTTCGACACCTGCGAGCCGAGCAGGAAAAACGTGGCCCGCACGCCCCGGTCTGCCAGCAGCTTTATGAAGAGCGGGGTCGCTGCCGGGTCGGGGCCATCGTCGAAGGTCAGCGCGACGTGGTCGGACCGGACCTGCCCGGACAGCAGCGGAAACAGCGACATCCTGACGGTGCGCAACGCCGTCACTCCCGGACCCGAGTGGGCCACCGCCAGGCCAGCGGCCGCCACGAGGAGCCGACCGCCCAGCGCCAGGCTCGCCCGGCTGTCGGGCGCATGCGCGGCATTTGATCGGGTAACCCGGGCCCGGCTCGGCTTGTCAGACACGGACTGTCCAGCACATTAACGGACACCAATGGAATCGCAACTCAAGCCATGCCTATTAGGACGCCGGCGGATGTCGGCAACCACCGGCTCATGCATCGCTGCAATCATGTCATGTCCAGGTTGGGCTCCACCGATATGGAGGCAGCAGATGACCGGGCGGTCGCGGACGATAGCGCAACCGAGCGCCGCAGGGACACCGGAGACGGCAGGGCGGCGGGCGCTGCTGCTGTCCGGATCGATCGGCATGGGTCACAACACCCTGGCCGAAGCGTGTGCGGACTCCCTGGAAGCTGACGGCTGGTCCACGCAGACCCTGGACCTGATGCGGCTGCTGGGGCAGGGTGGCGGGTCAGTCGGCCGGGCCGTGTTCAGGTCGATGCTGGCGGTGCCTGGCGTGTACGACGCGTTCCATTTCACCGCACTCCGCACCGGGAGCCTGCTGGCTGATCTCACGGACGCCGCGGCGAGCCGCCAGATCCTGCCGAGGCTACGCGCCGTGCTCGATGCCACCCGCCCCGACCTGGTCATGTCCGTCTTTGCCACGGGAGCGTCGGCGGTCAGCCAGCTCGCCCCGCGCTACAGCGAGATGGCTCATGTCGTCTTCTGCACCGACGCCACCCCGCATCGCCTCTGGGTGCAGCGGAACGTTGACCTGTACCT
>DASWGE010000224.1:0-8337 GCA_036393895.1 Streptosporangiaceae bacterium
TTCCCTGGCCTCGAACGCGGCCTTGGTCCGGTCACGCAGCCTGGCAATCGCCGTGACGTCCGCCTCGACCACGGTGGTGAGCTGCGCGGATGTCTGCAGTGACTCGACCATGCGCTGGGCGATGACCTGGCGGGCCCGGGAGAGGCGCTCAGTGGTCCCGCGCTGGCTCGACGGCGCGGGCATGGTCTTGGGCGCTGCCTGCGCTGCCGGCGCGGCCGGGGCGGGGGCCGGGGCTTGCTGCCCGGCCGGAGCGGGGGGTTGCCCGGCAGCTACCTCCGGCTGCTGCGCCGGGGCGGCGCCCGGCGCTGGCCTGGGTGCCTCGCCGCCCCGGCGCTGCCTCGCCGCGTCGAGAACGTCCTGCTTGCGGATCCGGCCGCCGACACCGGTTCCCGTGATCGAGCCCAGGTCGATGTCGTGCTCCGCGGCGAGCTTCCTGACCAGCGGCGTCACGTACGGGCTCTCGGCGCCGTCTGCAGGCGTCAGCGGCTCTGGCTCGGCATAAGCCGGCTCGTACGGCGGCGGCGCCGCGTAGGAAAGGGGCGGTGCCGTTTCCGCGTGCGCGGGCTGGTAGGGCGGAGCGGGCCGAGCCTCGGGCGCCGGAGGTACCGGGGGCGCCGGGGGCGCCGGGGGCGGCTCCTGGTAGCTGCCAGGCCCCGCGGCATACGGCTGGTACGCGGCCGGCTGCTGCTGCGCAGGCGGGCCAGGCTCGGCGTAGACCGGGGGAGCCTCGTAGCCGGTCCCCGCGTCTGGAGCCCGCTGATAGGGCGGCTGCTCGTACGGGGCCTGCGCAGGCGCCTGCTCGAAGCCGGGCGGCTGGTAGGGGGCCTGCCCGGCAGCGGCCGGGGGCTGCCCGTAGCCGTCCTGCGGCTGATAGGGCTGAGCGGGCTCTGCGGCCTGAGCGCCGGCAGGGGCGGTGTCGGCGGCCGCGCCGGCGCCGTCCTCGTCGATGACGGCGAGCTCGGCGCCGACCTCGACTGTCTCGTCTTCGGCGACCGTGATCCCGCGCAGTACGCCGGAGACCGGTGACGGGATCTCCGTGTCTACCTTGTCGGTCGACACCTCGAGCAACGGCTCGTCCGCCGTGACGTGGTCACCCTCATGCTTGAGCCAGCGGGTAACAGTGCCTTCTGTGACGCTCTCGCCAAGCTGCGGCATGGATACGGATACCGACATGGCTTGCGCTGACTCCTTCGCTCAGGTTTTACGCCATTACTGACATCGGATCAGGAATGGAAGTGCAACGGCTTGCCGGCGAGCGCGAGATGCGCTTCGCCGATCACCTCCGACTGGGTCGGATGCGGGTGGATGAGCTGCGCGACCTCGGCGGGCAGCGCCTCCCAGTTGTAGATCAGCTGGCCTTCGGCGATCAGCTCCCCGACGCGCGCGCCGACCAGGTGCACCCCGAGCACGGGACCGCCGCCCGCGGTCGCGATGACCTTACCCGCGCCCTGGGTCTGCAGAATGACGCTCTTGCCGTTGGCCGCGAGGTTGTAGGTCACCTCAGCGGTCTCGATCCCGCGCTCGGCCGCGGTCGCCGAGGTAATGCCGACCGAGGCGACCTCAGGGTCGCTATAGGTCACCCGCGGAACGCCGTCGTAGTCGATCGGCGTGACCGGCAGCCCGCCGAGCCGCTCGGCGACGGCGATGCCTTCGGCGAAGCCGACGTGGGCGAGCTGCAGGCCTGGGGTAACGTCGCCAACGGCCGAGATCGTTGGGACGCTGGTCCGCCAGTACTCATCAACCAGGACGAAGCCGCGGTCCATCGCAACGCCGACTTCTTCATAGCCCAGGCCGGCCGACACGGGCCCGCGACCGACCGCGACCAGCAGCACCTCGGCCTCGATCGTCGTGCCGTTCTCCAGGCTCACGCTGACTCCGGAGGCCGTCTCCTTGACCCCGCTGAAGGCGACGCCGAGGTGATAGTTGATGCCCCGCCTGCGGAAGGCGCGCTCCAGCAGCTTCGAGCTCGACTCCTCTTCCGGCGGGAGCAGGTGCGGCAGCATCTCCACGATCGTGACCTCGGCGCCGAAGGACCGCCAGACGCTCGCGAACTCCACGCCGATCACGCCGCCGCCCAGGATCACGGCGGACGCCGGAACCCGGTCCAGGCCCAACGCGTGATCGCTTGTGATCACCCGCTGCCCGTCGATCTGCAGGCCAGGCAGCGAGCGCGCCTCCGAACCGGTGGCGAGCACGACGTGCGCGCCCTCGTAGCGCGCATCGCCGACGGCGACGGCCGTTGCCGATACCAGCCTGCCGTCGCCGTAGACGATCTCGACCTTCCGACTGGCCAGCGTGCCCTGCAGGCCCTTCCACAGCCGGTCGACAACCTTGTCCTTATAGTTATTGACGGCTGGCATGTCGATGCCGTCGAACGTGGTCCGCACGCCAACCGAGGCGGCATCCCTGGCATGGTCGGCGACCTCGGCGGCGTGCAGCAGGGCCTTGGTGGGAATGCAGCCACGGTGCAGGCACGTCCCGCCGACCTTGTCCTTCTCGATCAGCACTACCCGCATGCCAAGCTCGGCCGCGCGCAGGGCACATGCGTAGCCGCCGCTGCCGCCGCCCAGGATCACAAGGTCGTAGCTGCCGGTATCGGTCTGGGTCACCAATCGCTCCTCGTCGCCTCCGCCGCTGACATGATCTCCCCGGTTGCCGCGCGTGCCTAGAGCCGACCGTCCGCCACGTCCTGCGCGATCTGGACCAGGGTACGGACCGCGGCGCCAGTGCCGCCCTTAGAGGTATAGCCGTACGGCTCGCCCTCATGGAAAGCAGGTCCCGCGATGTCCAGATGCGCCCAACGCACGCCGTCGGGTACGAATTCCCGCAGGAAGAGCCCGGCGACCAGCATCCCGCCATCGCGCTCGGCGGCCACGTTCGCCAGATCGGCCACCTTTGAGTCCAGGCCCTTGCGCAATTCCTCAGGCAGCGGCATCGGCCACATGGCCTCGCCCGCCCGCGCTGCCGCGTCCACAATCGCATCCCTGACCACGTCGTCGTTGGCCATCACGCCGCTGACCCGGGTCCCCAGCGCGACCACCTGGGCACCGGTAAGAGTCGCTATGTCGACAAGAAGGTCAGGCGCGTCCTCGCCCGATCTCGCCAGCGCGTCCGCGAGGACGAGGCGCCCTTCCGCGTCGGTGTTGAGCACCTCGACCGTAGTCCCGCCGTAAATGGTGATCACGTCCGATGGCCGCTGCGCGCTGCTGCCAGGCATGTTCTCGGCCAGCGGCAGATACCCGATGACGTTGACGGCGGGCTTGAGCGCGGCGAGGGCCTGCATGGCCGCAAGGACCGCAGCGGCACCGCCCATATCCGACTTCATGGTCTCCATGGCCTTCGGCGGCTTGAGCGACAGCCCGCCCGAGTCGAATGTGATCCCCTTGCCGGCGAAGACCACCGTCCGCGACGCCTCCGGGTGCTGATAGCTCAGCCTGACGAGCCGCGGCGGGTGTACCGAGCCCTGGCCCACCCCGCGGATTCCGCCGTAGCCGCCGGCGGCGAGCGCGGTCTCGTCCAGCACCTCGATGCCGAGTCCAGACGAGGCGGCGATGTCGCCAGCCTCGGCTGCGAAAGTCTCGGGGTACAGATGCGACGGGCTGGTATTGACTAGATCCCGTACCAGCGTCACGGCTGCGGCGAGCACCTGCGCCCTCGCCACCGCTGGGCCAACATGAGCCCCCGACGCGAGCAGCGTCAATTCGGCGGCGGGATGGCCGTTGCTGCGGTAGCGGCCGAAGTAGTAATTGCCAAGCAGGGCGCCGAGTGCGGTCGCCTCAGCGCTCGCTGCGTCATCAGCGGGGAGGGCTAGCGCGATTGAGCGGATCTTCGGCGAGGCGAGCGACCGCACCGCCGCGCCGGCGCTGCGCCGCAGGATCTCGGCGTCCGTGCTGCCAGGCTCGGCGGCGGTTGCCGTGCCGATACCCACCGCTGCGATAACCGGAGCGGCCAGCTTGCCGGCCGACACGATCCTGGTGACCTCCTCTGGCTTTCCGGTGGCACCCAGCGCGCTGAGCGTCTCGGCCAGGCCGCCGCCAAGCGCGGCGTCGATGTCCTGGGCTCCCGGCGCCAGCACGAGGCCGCCCGTGCCCTGGCCGCCCGCGTCCTGGCCGCCCGCGTCCTGGCCGACGGCGATCACGATCGCGTCCGCGCTGACATCGCGGGCCGCTGAATTGGTGGTCTGAAGGGTTGCTGTCACTCTTGCCAGCCTAGTGCCTGCGCGCGAGCTGGATTGCTGCCCTGCACGGCGGCCGGCCGTACGGTTGGAGCATGTCCCCCACGAGCAGCGATCCCGCGCTGAGCGCTGACGCCATTACCGGCAGGCTCAGTGCCGCCGGCTGCGTGTTCGCCGAGGAAGAGGCTCGGCTGCTGATCGAGTCGGCCAGCTCGCCGGATGCGCTGCGCGCCATGGTCAGCGAACGGGTCGCCGGCGTGCCGCTTGAACACGTCGTCGGATGGGCAGAGTTCTGCGGCCTGCGGATCGCGATCGATCCCGGCGTCTTCGTTCCGCGCCGCCGATCCGAGCTGCTGGCCCGCAGGGCGGCAGAGCTGTGCCGGCCCGGGCGGACGACCCCCCGGAACCCCCCGCGTGGCCTCGCCGGGCGAGCATCGGTCGTCATCGACCTGGCTTGTGGCTCGGGAGCCATCGGCGCTGCGATCGCGACCCTCGCCGCTGACGTCGAGCTCCATGCGGCAGACATCGACCCAGCCGCAGTGGCGTGTGCCCGGCGCAACCTGGCGCCGGTCGGCGGCCAGGTCTACGCCGGCGACTTGTACGAGCCGCTTCCCGCGCGGCTGCGCCGCCGGGTCAGCGTGATCGCGGCCAACGTGCCCTACGTGCCGACCGAGGCAGTCACGCTAATGCCGCCAGAGGCCAGGGTCTACGAGCCCCTCGTGGCGCTTGACGGCGGGCCGGACGGGCTTGACGTGCTGCGCAGGGCTGCCGTCGGCTCCGCTGCGTGGCTCATGCCAGGCGGGCACCTGCTCATCGAGACAGCCTCCGGCCAGGCTGAGATTGCTGCGGCGGCATTCGCAGCGGCCGGCCTGGGAGCGACGGTGGCCCGCGACGAGGAGCTCGCCGCGACCGTTGTGATCGGCCGCCGGTGAGCGGCCGGCGGTGTTAACGGCGCGTCAATTCCGCGCCGACCGGCGTTAACACAGCGTCAAGATCGCCCTGATCTGCCGTTTCGTGCTGTGCACTGGTCAGTGCGATGACCAGACCTTCGCCGCGGCCTGCCCGGCGCCCGCGCGGGATAGCCGCCTATTACGCACTGCCGGCCGGCTGCTCGGCGCTGCTGCTGGTCGGCGCGATCGCCGCGGCCAGCCACGGCGGCGTGTCGGGCCGCTGGGTCCTGGCGCTCGCCGCGATCGTGGTTGCCGCCACGGGCCTTAGTGCCGAGCCGGGCGCGACGCTCTTCGTGGTGGCCGCTGGCTGGTTCACCGTGGCTGGCTTCTCCCGGTCGCCTTACGCTCAGCTCAAGCTGACCTGGCACCTCGGCGCCCGCGCGGCGCTCGTGCTGAGCCTGGCTGGCCTGGCGGGAACTGGGACCGGCCTGCTGGTGCGCAAGCTCGGATTGTCCTGCACACTGAGAGTTGTGGAGGTTCCTGGCCGGCGCCGTCCGCCGCGGTCGTGGTGGCGCGAACTGGGCCAGGCCGGCGGCCTGGACCGCAGGCGGCAGCTGGCTGGGGTTGCGCTCCTAGCCGTACTGCCGCTGCTGACTGCTGCCCTCATCCCGGCCCAGGGCTGGCTTAGCCTGTCCGATGACCTGCTGATCTACCTGGTGGCCGTGGTCGCGGTGGCGGTGGTCGGCGGATTCTGGCCGGCCGTGGCGGCGGCCGTGATCGCGAGCATGCTGCTCAACTGGTTCTTCACGCCCCCCGTGCATACATTCACGATCGAAGACCCGCAGAACATGCTCGCGCTGCTGCTCTTCATCACCGTCGCGGTCACGGTCAGCAGCGTGGTCCACCTGGCCGCGCGGCGGGCTGGCCAGGCGGCGCGGAGCCGCGAGGACGCCGCTGCCCTGCTCGAGCTGGCGCAGACCGTGCTCGGGGGAGCCGACACCCCTGGCGCGATCCTTGACCATCTCACCGCGACCTGGGGAGGCAGCGCCGAGCTCGCCGAACTCGTCAACGGGCAGTGGGTCCGGGTGGCGACATCGGGAACGCCGCCGCCGGACGCCGCGCCGACCTTGGTGCGGGCGGGAGGCGAACTCGCCCTCGTCGTGGCAGGGCAGCCCGATCCGGTGAACGCCCAGCTCCTTGACGGCTTCGCCGCCCAGGCGGCCGCTGCGCTCGAGCGGGACAGGCTCCGCACTCAGGCCGCTCAGGCCGAGGCGCTGGCGGAAGGAAACCGGATGCGCACGGCGCTGCTCGCCGCCGTGAGCCATGACCTGCGCACCCCGCTAGCCTCGATCAAGGCGAGCATCAGCACGCTGCGCCAGACCGGGGTGCAGCTCTCGGCCGAAGACGAGGCGGCTCTGCTGGCTACCACGGAGGAGTCCGCCGATCGGCTCAACGACCTGATCGGCAACCTGCTCGATATGAGCAGGCTCGCGGCCGGCTCGCTTGAGCCGTTCCTGCGGCCCGCCTCGATTGACGAGGTCGCGCCGCTGGCCAGGCACGAGGCCGAGAGCTCCGGCAACGTACGGCTGGTGGTGCCCGACGAGCTGCCGCTCGTCAGGACCGACCCTGGCCTGCTCGAGCGGGTGCTCGCCAACCTGTTCGCCAACGCGGTCGCACACTCGCCGCCTGGTCGTCAGCCCGTCATGACCGCCAGGCAGCGGGGCAACCAGGTGCTGCTCGACGTGATCGATTTCGGCAGCGGCGTCGCCGATCACCTCAAGCCGCTGATGTTCGAGCCGTTCGAACGGCTCGACCAGCGCGGCGGCACCGGGGGCGGCACCGGCGTCGGGCTCGGCCTCGCGGTGGCCAGGGGCTTTTTGTCCGCGATGGGCGGTTCTGTGACGGCGCTTGACACTCCGGGCGGCGGTCTGACGATGCGCGTCACGTTGCCCGTGGCCGAAACCGCGAGCTCGACGATGGCCGCCGACCAGTGACCAGGGTCCTGGTGATCGACGACGAGGAACCCATCCTGCGGGCGCTGCGGATCAACCTGGCCGCGCACAGGTACGAGGTCAGCACCGCCGCCGACGGGAAGTCAGGGCTGGCCGCGATGGCCAGTGACCGTCCCGACGTGCTCATACTCGACCTCGGCCTGCCCGACATGGAAGGGACCGAGGTAATCAGGGGGATCCGCGGCTGGGCGTCGGTGCCCATCATCGTGCTCTCGGCCTGGGGCCAGGAGACAGCGAAGATAGCCGCCCTCGATGCCGGGGCGGACGACTATGTGACCAAACCATTCGGCATGGGCGAGTTGCTGGCCAGGCTGAGGGTCGCCGTCCGCAGGGCCTCACCGGCGCCCGACGAGCCAGTCATCACTACCGGGGACATCAGCGTCGACCTGGCAGCCAAGCGCGTCAGGCGGGCGGGCGAGGACGTCAGGCTCACGCCGACCGAGTGGCAGCTGCTCGAAGTGCTCGTCAGGAACCGCGAGCGGCTGGTGACGCAACGTCAGCTGCTGCAGGAAGTGTGGGGACCTGAGTACGGCACCGAGGGCAACTACTTGCGGGTCTATATGGCTCACCTGCGCCGCAAGCTCGAGCCCGATCCGTCCAGGCCCCGGTACCTGCGCACGGAGCCGGGGATGGGCTACCGGTTCACCTGCACCGGTTCGGCCGTCTCGCCGCCCGGGGGCCCGAGCTCGTAACCGGGATTGAAGATCGTGCGGGCACCGCGGAGATGGGCCACCCGCCCGGTGACCTTAAGATGCCGGCCCGGCTCGATACCGGGAATGCTACGGCGCCCGAGCCAGACCAGGGTTACGCTGCCCGACCCGTCCCACAGCTCTGCCTGCAGCGTCGGGCTGTTGCCCTGCGGGCGCACGGTGACCGTACGGAGCGTGCCCACCACCTCGGCCTGGTCGCGGTCGGCGAGGTCGGAGATCGGCGTGGCTTTGATGTCGGCGACGCGCGCCTGGAGCTCCTCGGCCTGGATCTGCTCGTTCGCTGCGGCGATGTGATGCCGCAGTCGGGCAAGGCCGCCCTCATGCGCATCGGGTGCGGCCGCCCGGCTGCTGAAGTCCACCATGCCCGATGGCTTGGTCGTGACATGACTAAACTTGCCGCCCGGCGGCGCGGCGCTCGCCAGCCGCTGCGCCTCCGCGCGCGCCGACCTGAGCTGGTATGGCACGCTGGCCACGATCACGCCTGGCTGCAGCAGCAGCCTGGCCTTCAGCCGCAACGCGCTCTGGTTATGCAGCAGCTGCTCCCACCAGTG
>DASWGE010000225.1:0-4845 GCA_036393895.1 Streptosporangiaceae bacterium
TCACCCAACGGCACCGACGCGTACATCACCTACAACGCGTTCACCACCCCGTCCCGCAACGACACAAGTTCGCCGCGGGGCCTGGTCGGCGTGATCCTGCACGCCGACGTGACCGCCGGGACGATCGGCGCGTTCGGGACGATGGCCCGGGGTGCTGTAGGTGACCCGCGCGCCTCGTCCCAGAACAACCTCACCGCGGAGTTCCTTGGCGACTACGTGTACACCGCGGCCACCCGCGCTGGCGCGGTCGGGGTCTGGAATGACGTCCGCAATGCGGCAGACTGCCCAGCCCTGGACGCGTGGCGGCTGTCGCTGCGCACCGGCACGTCCGTCCCCAAACCCGCCCCGCAAGCCGACTGCCCCGCCACGTTCGGCAATTCGGATATCTTCGGCGCCACGGTCTCCGACCCCACGCCCTGACCTGTCAACCCACTGGCAGGGGGCCCCAGCACAGGCCTGGGCCCCCTGCCAGCGGGCGGAGTAGATGGCCGTCCCGCTAACATCGCCTGATGAGTGATCAGCTGTTCGTTCCGGTGGATTTCGCTGTGCCGGCTGGACTCGCCGCCGAGCAATTCCGGCTAGAACCGCTCGCGGCGCAGCACAACGCCGCGGACTATGCCGCCTGGACGGCCAGCGTCCAGCACATCCAGGCAACACCGGGTTTCACAGGGACGGGCTGGCCATACGAGATGAGCCTGGCGGACAATCTGCGCGACCTCGAACGCCACGCACAGGACTTCGCCGAGCGTCGCGGATTCACCTACACCGTGCTCAGCATCGGCACTGGCGACATCATCGGCTGCGTGTACATCTACCCGCCGCAGGACGAAGGGCCGGGGGGTGCTAGCACGCGCGATCGGCATGCGAGGGTCAAATCCTGGGTGCGCGCGGATTGCTCGGGACTCGACTCAGCGCTGTACCGCACGGTCCTGGCATGGCTAGAACGCGACTGGCCGTTCGACGCCATCGAGTACGCGCCACGCACCTGACCCCCCGACGCTCTGACGAGAGAGGACCCACGGCAGCCATGATGACGGCTATAGAGGGGCCGATCCCGGCTGAGCAGCTGATGATCGTCCCCGCCAACGAGGCATCTTGGGACGACGCCCGGGCGCTCGAGGCGCAGGCCTGCATCGACGGCTGACCGTCGCTTTAGCGTCGCCGCGTAGGTGTTCCAACTGCCGCGCCTTTCGGCCCTGTACGGCGGCCAGGCCTTCAACGTGCGCTGGCATGCCTCGCAATTACCTCGAGCGAGCCACCATTGCGTCTGGCGCCCAGCCTCACCATCAGCGAGCGAGAGGCCATGTTCGTGTCGTCAACCTCGGCGGTCACATCGGTCTGGCCACGTTTGTGAAGCACGCGGAACGCCCGGGCGAGCAGCGCGCTGGCTAGTCCGCGGCGGCGGTACTCGCGCAAGACCGCGATGAGTCCAAGGCGCGGCCGTCCGGGACTGTCCCAGACGCGCACCAGGCCCATGTAATCGCCGCTGCCCGAATCCACGGCGATCAAGTACGTTGCCGGGTCGAATTGCTGGTCGAATGTTTCCTCATGGAAGTCGCCCGGATCCCATTTCCAACCAGCGGCGCCCGGAACGTCCTGTCGCAGGGCGTCATCCAGCAACCGGAGCTGGTCCTCGTAGGCGTCAACGGCCGAAATGATGACGACACCCTCAGGTTCGGGGATGAAGTGCAGTCCGGTGATCTTCGGATCGGTCGGTATCAGATAGTTGCTCTCGCGCCGGAGCACGGCAAAACCGAGCCCGGCGAACCGTTCAAGCGCCTGACCATCGGCTTCGTCGATCGACGCGTAAAGGTCGCTGGCAGAATTGTCGGCAACGGCGGCGAGCAACGGCATGAAGCTGTCGGCCCGGCTGTCCGCATCAAAATGCACGAACCAACGATTATCTGGGCGCAGGAATGCACTGACAGCGCCGACCACCTGATCGGCATCGATCGCGCGCCAGACAAGGCCAGGCGAGGCGCGTACCACACGGAGTGCTGAGACGGTCACAGCGCCGGACGGTATCACCGGGAGTTGCACTCGTTCCACTGGAAATGGCGCCTTCCAGTCCCGGGCCGCTAGCCTGACTGCACTCTCAGGGAGAGACGGCCGTCATGTAGCGCACCACATAGCTGACCCCCCGACAGCGCCGCGGTGCCATCAAGGGGTCAGCGGTGTGGCGAGCCCAGACAGACGTCAGTGGTGGGCGGCGGCGAACTGGTCGGCCTCGGTCGAACCGGCCAGCGCCGTGGTCGAGGCGTCGGGGTTGATCGCGGAGGTGACCAGGTCGAAGTAGCCGGTGCCGACCTCGCGCTGGTGCCTGGTCGCTGTGTAGCCCTCGGCCTCTGCCGCGAACTCGGCCTCCTGCAGCCGCACGTAAGCGGGCATGCCCTCCTCCGCATAACCCCGGGCCAGGCTGAACATCGAGTGATTCAGCGCGTGGAAGCCCGCCAGGGTAATGAACTGGAACTTGTACCCCATCGCGGCCAGTTCCTTCTGGAACTTGGCGATGGTCGAGTCGTCCAGGTTCGCCCGCCAGTTGAACGACGGCGAGCAGTTGTAGGCAAGCATCTGATCCGGGTAAACGGAGTGGATCGCGTCGGCGAACTCGGCCGCGACGGAAAGATCGGGCGTCGAGGTCTCCATCCAGAGCAGGTCCGCATACGGCGCGTAGGACAGGCCGCGCGCGATGCAGACGCCGATCCCGTTGCGGACGCGGTAAAAGCCTTCCGCGGTGCGCTCACCGGTCACGAACGGCTGGTCCCGCTCGTCGATGTCGCTGGTCAGGAGTGTGGCAGCCTGGGCGTCGGTCCGTGCCACGATGATTGACGGCACTCCGCACACGTCGGCAGCAAGCCGCGCGGAGCTCAGCGTCTTGATGTGCTGGCCGGTCGGGATCAGCACCTTGCCGCCCAGATGGCCGCACTTCTTCTCGGACGCGAGCTGGTCCTCCCAGTGCACGCCCGCGGCCCCGGCCGCGATCATGGATTTCATCAGCTCGAATGCGTTGAGGACACCGCCGAAGCCGGCCTCCGCATCGGCGACGATCGGCGCCAGCCAGTGCGGCGCACCCTCGTTGCCCGATTCGGCCCAGGTGATCTGGTCGGCGCGCAGCAGAGCGTTGTTGATCCTGCGAACAACCTGCGGCACCGAGTTGACCGGGTACAGGCTCTGGTCCGGGTAGGTCTGAGCGGCCAGGTTCGCGTCGGCGGCGACCTGCCAGCCGGACAGGTAGATGGCCTTCAGCCCGGCCTTAACCTGCTGCACCGCCTGATTGCCCGTGAGCGCACCAAGGGCGTGGACATAGTCCTCGCTGTGCAGCAACGACCAGAGGCGCTCGGCGCCCAACCGTGCCAGCGTGTGCTCTTCCTGCACGGACCCGCGCAGCCTTACCACGTCAGCGGCAGTGTAGGTACGCTCGGTTCCGTCCCAGCGTGAATCAGCGGCCCAGCTCTGCCGCAGCTCGGCGACCTGGTCATCGAAGCTCTGGTTGCCCTCGAGGCGACGATTGTTCACTGGACCTCCTGATGCGTGCCGTCCCCGGGTGTTGGTTCCAGCTTCGCTGCGGTCATCACGCCACGGTAGGGACCTCACGCGTGAAAATCCGCAGATCTTCGTGTAGCTTGAAGATATGACGACTTTCGTCGAGAAAGAATTGTCAACTTTGCCGGAGAGCGGTCTTGACCTCGTTCTGTTCGGACAGCGGTTGCGGCACATCAGGAAGAGCAGGGGACTCACGCTCGCCGAGCTCGGCGAGCGGGTAGGGCGGGCTCCATCGGTGCTGTCCCTGCTAGAGAACGGCCGTCGCGAGCCGAAGCTGTCCCAGATCGACGCCCTGGCCAGCGCTCTTGGCGTGTCCTCCGAAGAGCTGATGCGCCGCCAGGCGCCCAGCCGGAGGGCGCAGCTTGAGATCGCTCTCGACGAAGCCCAGCGTGACCCCGTCTATGCCAGGCTCGAGCTGCCTTACCTGCGGCCGGGCCCCAGGGTGCCGAGCGACGTCATCGAGCACGTACTCGCGCTGCACGAGGAGTTGCGCAGGCAAGAGGCCAAGCCTACGGCGACCCCCGAGGAGGCCAGGGCTGCCAACGCTGACCTGCGCGCGATGATGCGCGATCGTGGCAACTACTTCGCCGAAATCGAACAGGCCGCCGCGCGGGCGCTTGAGCCAGTCGCGTACTCGGGCGGCGCGCTGTCGCAAGGCATGCTGCTGTCAGTCGTGTCGCACCACGGCTTCTCGGTCCGCTACGTCCAGGATCTGCCCCGGTCGGCGCGTTCGGTCACCGACCTGCGAAACCAGCGGATCTACCTGCGCCAAGAATCGCTTGGAATGCACACTCCGCGGGCGGTCCTGTTGCAGACCCTCGGTCATTTTGTCCTCGGCCACAGCGCTCCCGAGGATTTCGCCGACTTCCTGCGCCAGCGGGTGGAGGCCAACTACTTCGCGGCCGCGGTGCTGGTGCCCGAGCACGCGGCCGTCACGTTCCTGCGGCACGCCAAGGAGAACAGGAACCTGTCGGTCGAGGACATGCGTGATGTGTTCTCCGTGTCCTACGAGATGGCCGCGCACCGTTTCACGAACCTGGCCACCCACCACCTCGACATGACCTGCCATTTCGTCAAGAACGACGCGGGCGGCATCATCTACAAGGCTTACGAGAATGACGGCGTCATCTTCCCCGCGGACGCCGCGGGGGCGATCGAGGGCCAGCGGATGTGCCGCCACTGGTCAGGGCGGCGGATTTTTTCCGCCGCCGACCGGTTCAGCCCGCACTACCAGTACTCGGACACGCCGTCCGGCACCTACTGGTGCGTGGCCTCGGTCGATCCTGGCAGCGAGCGCGGATT
>DASWGE010000226.1:0-3056 GCA_036393895.1 Streptosporangiaceae bacterium
GCTCCTGATCACGCTGCCGCGGCGCACGATCACGTCCGAGAAGTAAATCGGCCGGCCGCCGTAACGGCTGCCCGCGAGAACCGGCGCGGCGACGGGAATGGCCGGTGAGCAGCCACGACGCTCAAAGTCCACGTACGGCAGGCCGCAGACGAAGCAGACGTCATATTCATCCTTCGCCCAGTTCTCATAGCTAGGCTCGGCGACGAGGATCGTGCGGCAACCGAGCGCCCGGCCGACCGCGTCCGCCACAGCCTGATAGACCGGCATCATTCGCGGCGCCAGGTAGGTGGCGAAGCGCAGTTCAGCCGGGACAGTCCCGTGCCCGTCTGGCTGCATTGCCGTGCTCCCTGTCAATCGCTAAGGAAATCGGCGGTGCCCGCCGCGATGGCCATCTTGCCATGGGCAGCATGGTGCTCTGGCAGACTGCGACGATGAGCGACAGCGCGCCTGACCTGCATATGCTGAATGTCATTGTCGGCGACATGGCGGCCAGCCTTGACTTTTATCGGCGGCTCGTGGTGGCACCCGACCGCACGGACACGCCTGCCGATCACGTCCAGCTGAGAATGCCCGGTGGCTTCAGCCTGGAGCTGGACGGCGCGGAGTCGGTCCGGCTCTGGCACGCGGGTTGGCGCGCGGACCCGTCGAGCGCGGGCATGGTGACGGGGTTCTCGCTCCCGACTCGCGCGGCGGTCGATGAACGCTATGCGGAGCTAACGGCGGCCGGCTATCCAGGGCGGCAGCCGCCCTTCAACGCGTTCTGGGGCGCGCGCTACGCGATCGTAGCCGATCCCGATGGCAATGATGTGGGCCTGATGAGCCCCATTGACGACTCGCGCCGTACCTGGCCGCCGGAAGAGTCCCCGGACCCCTGAGTGAGCTGACCGCGAGGTCATCCGGCGCAGACGCGGGCAACGCTGCGGATGCCGTAGGTGATCCGCAGCGTGCTGGCCACGATGGCGAGCACGACAGGCCAGCGGGACGTCAGTGCGAGGCTGATGCTCAGGCCGATCATGGCGGTGTCCAAGACGGCGATGCACATGCAGCCCGCTATGGCCGCGTGGCTGACCGCGCGGTAGGACTGACCGAACGCTGCGCGAGCTAGCAGGCCGACCGCCAGAAGAAGCGCGGCGCCGAGCACGCCTCGTGCCGCATCAGGGACGGGCCAGGTCCACGCGCGGGTGGCGATCAGCACGGTGCCCCAGCAGAGGCCGGCTCCCGGTCCGGCGACGAGTAGCCGGCGCGCCGCGCGCCTGGCCGGTCCGGCCGCGGTGAAGCTGGCCGCGATGACCTGCGGATCACCGAACTCGGCGATGGCGGCTCGTGCCGCGGCCTCATTGCCGAGCCCCCGGTCAAGGTAGCAGCGGTAGGTCTCGTCCAGCCCGTCTGCCAGCTCCTCGACGATCCGGGCGGGCAGGCGCGCGGCCAGAGCGGCAAGCTGGCCGGCGATCAGGCCGGACTCGGGCATGGGCGTGCCTCCAGGGCAGCAGTGATCACAGCAGCGAATTCGCGCCAGTCTGCCCGCTTGCCGGCCAGGGCCCTGGCTCCTGCCGGGGTGAGCTGGTAGATCCGCCTGCGGCGACCGGCGGCGACTGACCACGAGCCGGCGATCAGCCTGGCCTGCTCGAGCCGGTGGAGCGCTGGGTAAATCGTGCCGGTTGGGAGGTCAAGGCGTCCGCCGGATGCCCGTCGCAGCTCGTCGATGATCGCGTAACCATGCCGGGGCCCGCCCTCGAGGGTCGCGAGCAGCAAGCTGTCGAGGTGCCCTTTCAGTTCCTCGGCCCGCATAGGTAGAAACGCTACACAAGGCCTTCCCGGCAGGCAACACGACGAGTAAGGTTCGATATGTAGCAACGCTACGTATAGCAATGCGAGCGTCTTGGCGGAAGGCAGGCGAATGCACGACGCTAGCCGGATCCTGGGCACCGAAGTGGGCTCGACGGCGCCACTGTTCCTGACTGTCCTCGCAGTGCACGTGCTCGCCGGGCTGACGGCGGTCCTGACCGGCGCCGCCGCGCTGACGGTCAAGGGCTCGCACCGTCATATCGTCAGCGGAAGATTGTTCTACCGCGCCATCACGGTTGTGTTCGCGACCGCAGCCGTCCTGACCGCGATGCGGTGGCGGCAGGACTATCACCTGCTCATCATCGGAGCCGTTGCGTTCGGCGCCGCGGTGATGGGGGTGCGGCACCGGCGCCTGCACCGCACGGGCGATACGGGGCACATCGTCGGCATGGGCATCGCCTACGTCGCCATGCTGACAGCGTTCTATGTCGACAACGGCCCGCACCTGCCGCTGTGGGACCGCCTGCCTCCGCTGGTGTTCTGGTTCCTGCCCTCGGTGGTCGGGATACCGGTCATCGTCCGGGCGGTACGCCGAGCGCGCGAGCGCCAGGTCACGGGCTAACTGGTGCTGCTCAACGGCCACGCTCCCCCAGCCAGCCGGCAAGCTTGCCTGCTCGGCTCACCGCGCGCAGCCGACGCTCGGTTTGCTCGCGCACCGAAGGCGCTGTGACGATCAGCAGCGAGTCGCCAGCCCGCAGCGTGGTCGTCGGCTGCGGGACTAGTCCGCGCCCGTCGCGGACGATCAGGGCGATGTTGGCTTGCGCCGGCAGCCGCAGCTCGAAGATCTCGACGCCATGGAGCCTGGATCCGTCAGGAATCTGCGCCTGCAGCAAGTCGGCCGTGAGCGTCTCGAGCGGCGCGGCCTCGATGTCGATCTCCAGCGGCTCTGCCGCAGCGGCCACCCCCAGCTTCCGTGCTGCCCAGGGCAAAGCCGGGGCCTGCAGCAGGGTGAAAACCACGACGACGACGACCACGACGTCGAACAGCGGCTCCGCCGAGCCGACACTCGCCGAGGGAGGTGAGCAAGCGGGGCACAAAGCGCCCAGCGTCGGCCGCTACGCGGCCTCCGACTCCCAGTGATCGGAAACCCCGGACCGGGTGATCGGATTGATCGGAATGCTCACCTGGGGCACGAACATCGCGCCGCGCAGCACATACTCCCGGGCGTGCATGCTCGGCTCGCGCATCTACCTGTGCTCTCTGCCGGCTGC
>DASWGE010000227.1:0-2437 GCA_036393895.1 Streptosporangiaceae bacterium
GAAGCGGTACCTGGAGCTCGCCGAGCCGTCGCTGTCAGACCAGCGCAGCGACGTCGAGCGGGTTCTCGACGGGCTCGATGATCTCGAGTTGCGGGTGGACCTGTCCGTGCTGCGGTCGCTTGGCGGGGTGCTGCGCGGAGCGGACTACAAGGTGACCGCCGTGGTCGTCGACGAAGCGCTGATCGACGTACAGTCCGGCGACACGACTGGCAACCGGTACGGGATCGCGTTCGACCTCGGCACGACGACCGTCGTGGCGACGCTGCTCGACCTGTCCACGGGAACGCCGATGGCGGTCAGCTCGATGCTCAGCAAGCAGCAGCCGTTCGGCGCGGACGTGATCAGCCGGATCAGCGCGGTCATGCTTGAGCCTGCGAACCTGGACCGGCTGACCGAGCTCGCGCACTCCTCGCTCAGCGAACTGGTCACTGAGATCTGCGACGAGGCGGGCGTCGACCGGTACGACGTGTACGAGGTCGCGCTGGCGGGGAACGCGACGATGACGCACCTGGCGCTCGGCATCGACCCTGAGCCGCTGGGCGTGGCGCCGTTCATCCTCTCGGCCAGGCTGCTGCCCGAGATACTCGCGTCCGACATCGGCGTGCAGGTGCACCCGAGGGCGCGGGCTGTGGTGTTCCCGGCGTTCGGCGCTTATGTCGGCGGGGACATCACCGCCGGGCTGCTCGCTTCTGGCATGAACCGGGACGCCCGGGTGCGGCTCTTCATCGACATCGGCACGAACTGCGAGATCGTCCTGGGCAGCCGCGACTGGCTGCTGGCGACGGCTGCACCGGCCGGCCCGGCATTCGAGGGCGCGGCCATCAGGTGCGGGATGCGGGCCGCCGACGGCGCGATCGAGGGAGTTGTGCTCGACGCCGGCACCAGCGTGGGCGTTTCGTTGAAAATAATCGGCGATTGCGAACCTGTCGGACTGTGCGGCTCGGGGCTGGTCGATGCTGTCGCCAGCCTCGTCGCGGTCGGCCTGCTTGACCGTTCTGGCCGGTTCGTTCCGGTCGACGTCGCGGCCCAGATCGCGCCCGGCCTGGCGGGACGGCTAACCATGCTGGGCAACGAGCGGGTGTTCGTGCTGCACTGGCGCGGCGAGCCCGGCGACGTCGCCGACTCGATTTTTCTGACTCAACGGGACGTACGGGAACTGCAGTTCGCCAAGGCAGCCATCGCGTCGGGGTGGAACGTCCTGCTTGAGGAAGCCAGGCTGACCGCGGCTGACGTCCAGCAGGTGCTGCTCGCCGGGTCGTTCGGCAGCTACCTGTCGCCGGCCAGCGCGATCAAGCTCGGCCTGGTGCCCAAGATCGGTGTCATGCGCGTGGTCAGCGCCGGGAACGTTGCCGGTGAAGGGGCCAAGATGGTGCTGCTCTCGGTCCGCGAGCGGGCCGCGGCCCTCGCCTTGCTCGAGGAGGTGAGATATGTCGAGCTATCCGACCGGCCCGACTTCAATGACAGCTTCGTCGAACAGCTCCAGTTCCCGCGGTGAGCGGCCGCGCGGCGGCTCGTCCGACGCGCGCGCTCCATCAGGCGCTGACGGGGCCCCGACCGCGATCATCGCGTGCGGGGCGCTCGGCGGGCACCTGCGGGAGATCGCCTCGCGCCGCGGCTGGGACGTCCAGATTCACTGCCTGCCGTCGATGTTGCACAACTCGCCGCGCGAGATCGCACCGCGGGCCGAGCGGCTCGCTGACGAACTGCAGCAGAACGGGCTGCGGGTCGTGCTCGCGTACGCCGACTGCGGCACGTACGGCGAGCTTGACCGGCTCTGCGAGAGGCGCGGGCTCGCCCGGCTGCCTGGGCTGCACTGCTACGACGTGCTGGCCGGCCCGGACCGGATCCGGGCGGCGCTTGAGGCCGAGCCGGGGACGTATCTGCTGACCGACTTCCTGGTCCGCAGTTTCCGGTACTCGGTGCTCGTGTCGCTCGGCCTGGACCGGCATCCTGAGCTGTGGCCGGACTACTTCGGGCACTACCGGCGGATCGTCTGGCTGGCGCAGTCCCCCGAGCCTGGGCTGGCTGGCGAGGCGGAGGCGGTGGCAGCGATGTTCGGCCTGCCGCTGACAGTGATGGACGTCGGCATCGCACGCCTGGAGCGCGAACTTGAATCGCTGCTGAGCGGCGCGGGAGCCGCCGTTAAGGCGAAGGATCTGCGCAGGGCGAAGGATTTTCGCCAGATACAGCCCCAAAGTCTTCGAGATCATGGAACGCGCGCCAGTACGCGGGCCACATTGGACGCAGCAGTCACAGCAGCCCCAGGAGCTGCCCTGTGAGCCCGGCCAGGCTTCGCCTGCCCGGCGCCGGTCTGAAGCAGATAGTCCCGCTGTTGCATAAGGCGCGATACGAGGTCCTGCCGACGCAGAGCGCCGAGGACGCTGTGCTCGAATCGGTTCCCCGCGACGTGGTGGTCACCATCACGGCCTCTCCCAGC
>DASWGE010000228.1:0-21785 GCA_036393895.1 Streptosporangiaceae bacterium
CGGCTTCCGCATACCTGGCCGACGCAGCCTGGCTTGATGCCAGCAGGCCGGTACCCGATGTCCGCACATCGCTGCCCGGGCCGCGGGCCAGCGCCATCTACGAGCGCGACCAGCGGGTCACAAGCCCGTCATTGCCGCGCGCCTACCCGCTGATGCCGCAGCGCGGATCGGGCGCGGTGATCGAGGACGCGGACGGCAACCTGTTCCTCGATTTCAACGCCGGCATCGCAGTGAACTCGACGGGCCACTGTCATCCCAAGGTCGTAGCCGCCATCCAGAGCCAGGCTGCTGACCTGCTGCACTACTCGGCCAGCGACTTCTACCTGCCGATCTATTCTCAGATGTGCGAGGCGCTGGCGGCAACGGCCCCGATCTCCGGCCCGGTCAGGGTGTTCTTGACCAACTCAGGCGCCGAGGCGGTTGAAGGAGCGCTCAAGCTCGTCAGGTACGCGACGGGGCGGCCGAACGTTATCAGCTTCCTCGGCGCGTTCCATGGCCGCACGTACGGCGCGGTGACGCTCACCGCGTCGAAAGCCAAGTATCACCAGGGATTCGGCCCGCTGCTGCCAGGCGTCTTCCACGCGCCCTACGCCTGCAACCAGGTTGACCCCGTGACGGGCGCGCGTTCGCACGACCCAGATGAGACGTTCGACTACATCGAGAACGTCCTGTTCAGATACGCGGTGC
This sequence comes from Streptosporangiaceae bacterium, assembly GCA_036393895.1. GTDB lineage: Bacteria > Actinomycetota > Actinomycetes > Streptosporangiales > Streptosporangiaceae > Chersky-822. Next base: position 688 of record DASWGE010000228.1, read on the forward strand.
CGGCCTCCGAGGTTGGCGCGATCTTCGTCGAGCCGATCCAGGGCGAGGGCGGCTACCTCATGCCGCCTGCCGAGTGGCTGGTCCGGTTGCGCGATCTGTGCAGCCGGCACGGCATCCTCCTGGTGGCCGATGAGGTCCAGTCCGGGATGGGACGCACCGGCCGGATGTGGGCCGTGGCGCACGCGAACGTGGAGCCCGACATCATCATCAGCGCCAAGGGGCTAGCTTCCGGCTTGCCGCTTGGGGCCTTCATGGCCCGGGCAGACCTGATGGAAACCTGGTCCGCCGGAGCGCACGGGTCGACCTATGGCGGCAGCCCGATTCCGTGTGCGGCCGGCATCGCGACGCTGGAGGTCATCACGTCAGAGAACCTGCTGGCCAACGCGGCCGATCAGGGCGACTTCCTGATCAGCGGGCTGCGCGAGCTGCGCCAGAAATATCCGGGCCTCATTACCGGCGTCCGCGGCACCGGGCTCATGATCGGCGTCGAGTTCCGCACCGCCGAGGAGGCCGAAGAGGTCCAGCGCCAGGCTTTCGAACGCGGGCTGCTCGTGCTCGAATGCGGCGAGCGCTCGATCCGCATATCCCCGCCACTCGTCGTCAGCAGGGCCCAGGCCAGCACCGGGCTGCAGCTTCTGGGCGAGGCGATGCACGCCGTAGCCAGCTGACCCCAGGTCGGCTCGGCCTGCAGCGGCACCCACCACTCAGCGCAGATTGTGAAACAGCGCAGATTGTGAAACACAGCCATGAGACTCCCGCGACTAGGCGACGGCCCGGTGCAGGCGCGCGCAGGCCTGGAATACATGTTCCGGCCAAGCGTCATCGCCGTAGTGGGGGCGTCCAGGGACCCGGCCAAGTGGGGTCGGCGCATCCTGGAATACACCGGCCGCGCTGGCTTCAGCGGCACGTTGTACGGCGTCAATCCGGGGGTGGCCGACCTGAACGTGCCGCGGGTCACGACCGTGGCGGCGCTTTCCGACATCGGCCAGCCCATCGACCTCGCGGTGCTGGCCAGGCCCGCGTCGACGACGGCTGAACTAATGGACGAGTGCGCGGCCCTAGGCGTCAAATCCGTCCTGATCCCCGCGGCAGGGTTCGGTGAACTCGGCGGCGAGCACCTAGCCGCCGAGCAGCGCATCGTCGCCCGCGCCCGCGAAGCAGGCATCCGGCTTCTTGGCCCTAACACCTTCGGGATGTTCATCGCAGCCAGCCGGGTCAACCTCACGCCGCGGGAGCACATCCCGCCCGGGTCGGTTGCCGTGCTGAGCCAGTCCGGCAATGTCGTCGTCGGCATGTACGAGCAGGCCCGGCAGGCAGGCATCGGCTTTTCCGCCTGCGTCGGTGTCGGCAACCAGGTGGATGTGGGCCTCGGCGAGCTGCTGGCGTATTTCGCCGACGATCCGGCCTCGGCCGCGATAGCGGTGTATGTCGAGGGCCTCCGTGGCTCGGGTGCCGAGTTCCGTGCCGGGCTAGCTGCCTGCCGCGCGGCCGGCAAACCCGTGGTGGTGCTCAAGTCCGGACGGTCCTGGCATGCCGCGTCGGCCGTCGCCACTCACACCGGCGCGCTGGCATCGGACGGGCGCATCTGGCAGGCGGTTCTGGCCGACGCGGGGGCGATCCAGGTCGAGTCCACCCAGGACCTCGTCGACACGCTAGCGGTCGCGTGCAGCGTCGGGAGGCACCGCGGCCGGGCCATGGTGCTCACAGACGGAGGCGGTGACTCGGTCATGGCCATCGACTGGCTGACGGCTAGCGGCCTGTCTATGGCAACCCTGTCGGCCCAGACCAGGGCCGGACTCGACGAGCTGATACCGGCTGCCGCTCCGCGGGTCGAGGGCCGAAATCCGGTGACCCTGGACACGGCTGGCGGGGTCGAGGACGATCCGATGTTGCTGGCTCGATGCGCTCGGCTGGCCGCCGAGGACGAAAGTGTCGACGTGATCGTCGTAGGCGGGCTATTCGGCGGGTATCCGAAGATGCTCGCCGGCGAGCTGGCGTGCGCCGCCGAGCTCATCAAGCTGCACCGGTCCGGTCATCCCGTGGTCATGCAGTCGGCGTTCGCGCTGAGCGACGCAGAGCCACTTAGCCGGCTGAAGCGGGCCGGCATCCTCGTGCTGCCCACCATCGACCGCGTCGCCAGGGCGCTCTCCCGGACGCTACTGCCATGCACGTCCGCCGAAAGCGTGCTAGCAGGGGTCGTCGGCCAGAGCGCGCCAGCGTCCGGACCGGTCGTGCTGCCAGTCACGGAAAGCACCGAGCTACTGCGCCAGAGCGGCATAGACATTCCGCCGATATCGGTGGTACGGACACCGCGGGAACTCGCGGTCATCGCCGCCACGGCCTCCTATCCAGCCTGCGTCAAGGTAGCCGACACGGCAGTGGCCCATAAGTCGGATGTCGGCGGCGTCGTGCTGAACCTCGCCGACGCGACCGAGGTGCAGATGGCCGGCGATCGGCTGTGGGCGCGCTTCCCTGACAGCCCGCTGCTCGTCATGCCGTCCCTGCCAGGGGGGACCGAATTCCTGGTCGGCACCGGCAGCGACCCGCTGTTCGGCCCGTTCGTGGTCGTCGGCAAGGGCGGCATCTGGGCAGAGACCGACGCCGACCTGGCGATCCTGATGGCGCCCGTCGATGAGAAGTCAGCCCGCCAGGCGCTGCTCTCGCTCCGCTGCGCGCCCACGTTCACCGGTCGCAGGGGCCAACCGGCGATCGACCTGACCGCCATGGCAGGGCTGATAGTCGCGATGTCACGTCTGGCCGCTGAGCATCCCGGGCTCAGCGTCGAGTCAAACCCCGTCATCGCCTACATCGACGGATATGCGGTGGCAGACGTGCGCGCATCCCGGCAGACGGGCCGGTACATCACCAAGTGATCTGTTACCGGCAGGATGGGGGAGGGTGACTGGCGTCCGCTGCCCTAAGCGGTGGCGGCTCAGACCGCCTGACCGGCTGTATCACGCAGCGCGACGCTCCAGCCTCCACATATAACACATCGTGATCGCATCCTAGCTACCAGTAACATCGATTTCGTGGTGGCTATGCTGTGTCCTGTTCTTGTCAGCCGAGGCGCTGAGCTACATGCACTGAGCGCTGCGCTGCGCCGTGCCAGGGAGGGCGCGGGCGGCGTGCTCATCCTCGCCGGTGACGCCGGTGTCGGGAAGTCCCGGCTCGCCAGGGAGGTCAGCGCACAGGCCGCGTCGCAGGGGTTTGACGTTCTGGCGGGGCGCGCTACCGAATCGATCGTGCCTGTGCCGTTCCGGCCGATCACCGAGGCGCTGATGAAGCTCGCCAGGTCAGGCGTGACTCCCGATGCGCCGGAGATGGCGAGCTACCGGCCTGCGCTCGGCTCGCTGGTGCCCGAATGGAGCAGGCCAGAGGACGGCGACGCCGAGATCTCGCCGCTCATCCTTGGTGAGGCGCTGATCCGCGTGCTGACGCCGGTTGGCTCGAAAGGGACCTTGCTGGTGCTTGAAGACCTGCACTGGGCGGATCCCGAGACACTGGCCATCTTGGAGTACCTGGCCGACAACCTGCCAGGCACCCCGGTGCTGTGCGTTGCCACGCTCCGCGACAGTGAGCCGTCGGCGGGCCTGGATTGCGCCCGCGCGCTGCACGCCAGGCGGGCCGCAGCCATGGTCGAGGTGCGCAGGCTGCTGGACTGGGCGGTCAGGCAGATGGCGGCCGCCTGCCTCGGCGCGGACGACGTTCCAGCCGCCGTGACTGCGCTGCTGGCCGACTGCGACGGACTGCCGTTCGCCGTTGAGGAGATACTCGCCGCGGCAGTCTCTTCAGGTCAGCTGATCAGCGGCACATCAGGCTGGCAGGTCAACGACGAGGTCAGCACCGGGGTCCCGGACTCGATCGCCGGCTCGGTGCGGCACAGGCTGGCTGCTCTCGGGCCAGTGGCCATCGACGTGCTCGTATCGGCCGCGGTGCTCGGCAGGCAGTTCGACTGGACGCTGCTGCCGGCCATCGCCGCGGCCGACGAGGCCGAGGTGCTTGCCGAACTGCAACGGGCGCAGCATATGCAGCTGATCGAGCCGGTTGTTACGACCAATCACGTGTTCAGGTTTCGGCATAGCCTGACCAGGCACGCGATCCTGTCTGGCCTGCTGCCGCCGGATCTGGCCTGGCGCTCGTCCACCGCGGCGGCAGCTGTCGAGCGCGCGCATCCCGACCTGCCAGGCGGCTGGTGCGAGCTGGCGGCCGAGCTGCATGAGGCGGCCGGCGAACGCGAGCGAGCCGCCGAACTGCTGCTCAAGGTCGGGCAGCGGGCGCTGGGTAAGGGAGCGCTTAGCACGGCCGCGACGTCGCTGCGTGATGCCGCCGGCCTGGTAGCCGCGACGCAGGCCAGCGACCCGATGCTGGCGATCGAGATCGAGGAAGCCCTGGTGGAGGCCCTCGCGCTGGCCGGGGACTACAGCCAGCTGGCCCCGGTAGCCGACCGGCTGCTCGCCAAGCTCGACTCGGCAGACGCCGACCCGCGGCGGCAGGCCGTGATCAGGATCAGGACAGCACGCGCCAGGTCGGAGGACAATCCCGCGGCGGCAGCCGAGCACCTGGCTGTGGCCCGATCGATCGCTGACCGGCTCGGCGACCGGGCACTGGCCAGCCAGGTGGATGCTGCCGCGGCGCACTGTGCGATCGACGCGGGCGACATGCAGGCGGCCGACGAGCTGGCGCGCCGGTCCCTGGCGCGGGCCGAGGAGGCCGGCCTGCACGACTGGGCCGCGGACGTCGCCTTCGACTCCCTGCAGGTCATCGGGCGCACCGAGCGGGCCAGGGACCTGGAAGCCGCCCGCAGCGCCTTCGAGCGGGCCTACCAGATGGCTACCCAACAGGATTGCGCCGTCCGCCGGATCGCAGCCCTGCACGAGCTCGGCACCGTGGACATGCTCGAGCACGCCGGCACCGCGCGGCTGTCAGAAGCCAGGGAGCTCGCCAATAAGTCGGGTGCTCTGTCCACGATGACTGTCATCGACCTGCAGCTCGCGAACGTCTGGAGCATGGGCACAGATCTCAACCGGGCGATGGCATCGGCCGTGGAGTGCAGGGAGCGGGCCAGCCGCATCGGCGCGCGCCGGATCGAGGCGAACGCGCTCGGCGTGCAGGCGTTCATTCACGGCGTGCGCGCGGATCGCCGGCAGGCCGAACGCGCGGCCGAAGAGGCCGAGGTGCTGCTGCCCGGCGATGCCGAGCTGCTGCTGACCACATGGGGGCAGGCACGGGTGGCCGCGTCGCTGTTCCTCGACGACCAGGCACGGGCGCTGCAGGAGAGTACGAAGGGGATGTCGTACGCCTTCCAGGCGCCGCCGAAGTCGCCGCGGCGAGCGTGGGGGTTTCACGCGCTCTTGCAGACGGTCAGCGGCGGGGACGGGCGACTGGCGCTCAGCCAGGCTCAGGAGGCGGGCGCTGCTGCCGGGTGGAACAGGGGTTACCTGGCCTATGCCGAGGCGGTACTGGAAGGCCGCGCCGGGCACTCAGCGCAGGCGACGGCACTCGCCCAGGAGGGCGCTGCATTCCTGAGTCCCTGGGCTCCCTGGTGGAATCATCTGGTCAGGCGGCTGGTCGTACCCTCGGCCTTGGCTGACGGATGGGGCCAGCCGCTGTCCTGGCTCCGCGATGCCACCGCGGAGTTTGAGGTCAGCGGCCATGCCAGGCTTGCATCGGCCTGCCGCGGGCTGCTGCGCAAGGCCGGGGAGCGGGTGCCGCGAGCTGGCCGTGGCAATGCTCAGGTACCGCCGCAGATGCGCAGGCTTGGCATCACAAGCCGCGAGATGGACGTGTTCCTCCTGGTTGCCAGAGGATTCTCGAATACCGAGATCGCCGCCAACCTTTATATCTCGCCCAAGACCGTCGAGACGCATATCGCTAGCCTTGTCGCCAAGACGGGACAGACTGGACGGCGCGAGCTTGTGGCGCACGCCGCGCGCTTTGTCCGCTCGTAGCCGTTTCGCCGTGCGACCTGAGCAGCGGCTGAACAACGGCTGAATGTGGGTCCTTAACTCAGGATTACATCCACGCTAGCTCAGGATGCTCCCGATGCCCGCAGGCGGTGCGATGCGCGAACATGAGTGCGTTGGAAGGCGCTGCCGGCGCCGGGACCCGGACCATGAGGTTTCGGGCCGGCAAGCCGACGGCGCGAGCTTGCCCCCGTGCTCGCGCAGTACATACGGGCTACCGCGCTAGCGGCGAGCCCGCATGCCAGGGGCGTTCCCGCAAGGAGGACGCATGACCATCAGTGCCGCACCACGGCCGCCCATCGTGACCGAACCGGCGGACGGCGATCAAGATACCCGCTTTACCACCGAGGCGATTCCGTACATGCGCAGGCTGTACCCCGCGGCCCTGCGACTGACGCGCAATCACTGCGACGCCGAGGACCTGATCCAGGAGACCTTCGCGCGGGCCTACGTGAAGTTCCACCAGTTCACCCCCGGCACCAACCTCAAGGCCTGGCTGTACACCATCCTGGTCAGGACTTTCTACAGCAGCTGCCGCCGCCGGGACCGCCGGGTCGGTGAGGTTCTCGCGGCGGAGATCTATGAAGGCGCCGACTCCGGGGACGCACTCAGCGAGTCGCCGAAGTCGGCCGAAGCTGAGGCGCTGGAGAACCTCGGCGGCTCGGCCGTCATGCGCGCGCTTGATGACCTGCCTGACGGCTTCAGGGAGGCGATCTACCTCGCGGACATCGAGGGTTACAGATATTGCGAGATCGCCGAAATGATGGGCACCCCCTTGGGCACCGTGATGTCCCGCATCCACCGCGGCCGGTCAATGCTGCGCCGGAAGCTGCGCGGGTACGCACCGCGATCCGGCCCTCCGGCGAACCCGGCCAGGCTGACTGCGCCGGGTTGCGGGACAGAAGGAACGGCGAGCAGCGCAAGCGACGCGCGCACGCCGCTTGTTGCGGAGTCCTGGCTGGCCGTCGCGGCCTAGTCAGGCCCCCGGGGACCGGTCGCCCCGGCGGCGGCGTCGAGGGCACACTCGCCGCGCCCGTGGCCCTGGATGACCGCCAGGAACGGGGGGTGCCGAGGCACCCCCCGTCCTCGGCACGGCCTCCACCTGGCCGCGCGTCCTGGCCCGCTACTCCGCGGCGCCGTAGGTGGCGATTTCCGCCCGCTCGGCGTCGGTCAGCTCGCGCGGCGTCTCACCCTTAACGGCCTTAGCGCTCTGCACGTGCCGCCGGATCGTTTCCACGACCTCCGGGTTCGCCAGCGTGGTCACGTCCCCGACGTCGGCGAAGTTGGAGACCGACGCGATCACCCGGCGCATGATCTTGCCCGACCTGGTCTTGGGCATGTCGGAGACGATCCAGACGTTCTTAGGCCGCGCGATCTTGCCGATCTCGACCTCGATGGCCTTGGTCACCTTCTCAGCCATCCCGTCGGCTGAGACGCCGGGTTTGAGCGAGACGTACATCTCGGCGATCCGGCCCCTGATGTCGTCGATCACAGGCACCGCGGCGGCCTCGGCTATCTCAGGCACAGTGAGCGCGGCGGATTCGAGTTCCTTGGTGCCGAGCCGGTGGCCGGCCACGTTGATCACGTCGTCGACCCGGCCGAGGATGCGGAAGTAGCCGTCCGCCGCCTGGACGGCGCCGTCACCGGCGAAGTAAGGCCAGTCGTGCCAGTCCTTGCTGTCGGCGTTCCTGTTGTACTTCGCGTAGTACACGTCGACGTACCGCTCGGGCTGGCCCCAGATCGTCTGCATGATCCCGGGCCACGGATTCCTGATGCAGATGTTGCCCGCCTTGCCGCTCCCGGCCGGCACCTCGTTAGCGTCCTCGTCGTAGATCAACGGGTAGATTCCGAGCGCCCCGGGGCCGCAGCTGCCCGGCTTCATCGGCTGCAGGGCAGGCAGCGTGCTGCCGAGGAATCCGCCGGTCTCGGTCTGCCACCAAGTGTCGGTGATCGCTGCCTCGCCCTTGCCGACCTCGGAGTAGTACCAGCGCCACACCTCGGGCTCGATCGGCTCGCCCACAGTGGTCATGGTCTTGAAGTGATAGTCGTGCTTACTCGGTTCGGTGGGACCAACCTTGCGGAGCATCCTGATCGCCGTCGGGGAGGTGTGGAAGATGTTGACCCCGAGCTGCTGCGCGATCCGCCACGGGCGGCCGCCGTCCGGGTAGTTCGGCACTCCCTCGTAGATCACCGTGGTGGTGCCGAGCGCTAGCGGGCCGTACACGATGTAGGAGTGGCCGGTGATCCAGCCGATGTCGGCCATGCACCAGTACATGTCGTCCGGGTGAATGTCCTGGTAGTACTTCGACGTGCCTGCGACATAAGCGAGATATCCGCCGGTGGAGTGCTGCGCTCCCTTCGGGCGTCCGGTTGTGCCGCTCGTGTACATCAGGAACAGCGGAGCCTCGGCCGGCATCGACACCGGCTCGACGACCGCTCCGGCGAACCCGCCGAGCAGCTCATCGACGTAGAAATCCCGGCCTGGCGCCATCGGCGTCGACGAGGCATATTTGCCCGGGTGGCGCCGCCAGACGAGCACTTTGTCCACCTCCTGGCCCTGCCTCGCCGCTTCCTCGAGCGCCTCGTCGGCCTTGACCTTGTGATCGACCAGCTGGCCCGCCCGGTAATAGCCGTCCATCGTGATCAGGACCCTGCTGCCCGAGTCGGCGATCCTGGTGCCGCAGGCGTTCCCGCTGAAGCCACCGAAGACCTGTGAGTGGACCACGCCCAGCCTGGCGCAGGCCAGCATCGTGACAGGAAGCTCGGGAACCATCGGCATGTGCAGGGTGACCCGGTCCCCGGCCTGCAACCCGGCGAAGTCCCGCAGCAGCGCGGCGAACTCGTTCACCTGGCGGTGCAGCTCGCCGTAGCTGATCGTGACGTGCTCATCTGACTCAAGCTCAGGCACCCAGATAATCGCGGACTTGTCCGGGCTGGCCTGAGCGTGCCGGTCCACGCAGTTATAGGACGCATTCAGCATCCCGCCGACATACCACTTCCAGAATGGCGGATTCGACATATCTAGCGTCGTGTGCCATCTTTCATCCCAGGTCAGTAGATCAGCGTATTCGGCGAAGCACTCCGGGAATTTGTCCTCGCCGAACCGGTCGAAGATGGCGGGGTCAGCGGCATTGGCCTGGGCGGCGAACTGCGGCGGCGGCTGGTAGTAGTCCTCTTCCCGCCAGTGGACCGCGATCTGGGATTCGGAGACCTCGGCCTCCGGATTATCCGTCATAACTAGACCTCCAGCTGAAGGAGACTCCGCGCAGCGGCCTCCGCCCTTTTTCCGTCAAGCTGACCGTCGCCGCACTCTTGAGTGCTACCAAATCGTATCGCCGGCCTACAAGACCCGACAGACCAGTACGGCCCGCGCACCGCAGCCGGCGAGGGCCCCTGGGAGGTGGCGGGGAGGCGGCGGGAAGGAGGTGGCGGAGCAGGTTGACATCGCTGCCAGGGGCGGTATCTTCTTGCCAGTCACGTGCCTGTGGCGGCACTCGGCCCGCCAGAGTACGGGGGTTGGACCTGGAAGGGGCCCAGACATCCAGTAGACAACGACGGACGAACCCGCTGCCGACGGGACGTCCCTCGGTCCGAAGGATGCCTGGGCCTCTTCCTGGCCCATTTCCGTGATCGACTAGGGTGGAGGGTCCCGCGTCTGTTGCTGGATGCGGGCGATCGGGCCACGGCATCCTTGACCGCCGGAACCCGCCGGCTGGGCGCAATCGTTGGTGCCTATGCCCGATGTATCCACCATCCTGAGGCAGGAACGAGTGACTTCCACCGAGCCGCCGGCGGACCACCTGGGTCCGGTAGCCGTCATCATCCCGACCTACAACGAGCGCGACAATCTCGAACCGATCGTCAGCCGGGTCAGGGCAGCGGTTCCCGGCGCGCACGTCCTCGTGGTCGATGACAACAGCCCGGACGGCACCGGAGAGATCGCCGACAAGCTGGCGGCTGCCGATCCGCACGTGGACGTGCTGCACCGGGCGGGCAAGTCGGGCCTCGGCACCGCCTACATCGCGGGGTTCACCTGGGGGCTCGAGAACGGCTACGGTGTGCTCGTCGAGGCCGATGCCGACGGATCGCACGACCCGGCAGACCTACCTAAGATGCTGGCGGCGCTGGCGGGGCCCCCGGGCGCCGACCTGGTGATCGGATCCAGGTACGTGCCGGGCGGGACGGTCGTGAATTGGCCGAAGTCCCGCGAGTTCCTGTCGAGGGGTGCCAACGTCTACGTCAGGATGATGCTCGGCATCGGCGTACACGACGCGACCGCTGGCTATCGCGCCTACCGCGCTGACACGCTCCGGGCGATCGGCCTTGACCAGGTGGAGTCGCAGGGCTACTGCTTCCAGGTGGACCTGACGCTGCGCACCGCCGACCAGGGCATGGTGATCCGCGAGGTGCCGATCACCTTCACCGAGCGGGCGCGCGGCGCGAGCAAGATGAGCCGCTCTGTCGTCGCCGAGGCTCTGGTTCGGGTCGCTCAGTGGGGGATAGCAAGACGGCTCGGACGGCGGCGCCGCCCCGTTCGCCCGACGTCCTGAGCGCCGCGGGGTGGCCTGAGCTGCCACGCGCTCTTGCGCCGCTACGCGCTCTTGCGCTGCCGGGACGACGTGGCTGATGGCGCGGTATCGCCGCGCTGGCCCCTGATGATCGCCAGCCGCTCCGCGAGGACTTCCTCCAGGTCAGAGATCGTGCGCCGCTCCATCAGCATGTCCCAGTGGCTGCGCGGCGGCTTGGCCTTCGCGCCGGACGACTGGTCGCCAGTCGCGGTCGTCGCGGTCGCGCCGCAGATGCGGCACTCCCACTTCGAGGGCACCTCGGCCTCCGCGGCGAACGGCACGCTGAACCGATGGCCCTTCGGGCAGTCGAAGGCGACCTCCTGGCGGGGGGCCAGGTCGGTGTTACGGTCGTTCTCGTAGCTTGTGGCGCCTAGGCGGGTGCCACGTAGTGCGCGTTCGGCCATGTGCTTGTTGCCTCCGGGCGCTCGGCGTTCGTAGTTGTCAACGGCACGGACGCCTACAAGATTCCCTTTAGCCAGGCCTCCAACCGCGTCAGCGCTCTGCGGATCGGATCTGTTGCGCAGTTCGCACGGCCGGCATTGGTACGCAAGCGACCGCAGAGACGGTTGTGACTGCGAGTCAGTCGCGCGGGTGCCACTGGCCGCGCTCCATCAGGACATCGCGCAGCAATTCGGTCTTATCGGTCATAATTCCGTCCACTCCCAAGTCGAGCAGCGAGGCCATCAGATTCCGCTCGTTCACCGTCCACACGTGCACCTGCAGGCCGGCCTCGTGGGCGCGGCCGATCAGCGGCGCGACCGCCATGCCGATCGGCAGCTGGGCGCAGCGGACCCAGCGGCTGGCGAACATCGGCGCGAGCGTACTGCCGGGCAGGCCTGAGCGGAGCGCCCCGGCCCCGACCGGCGACGTCGCCATGCAGACCGGACGGTCGAGCAGCCTGCGCGTGGCCCTGAGCCTGGCGGCGGAGAACGAGGTGATGCAGACCCGGTCCCATGCTGCCGCTCGCCTGATCAGCTCCGCCAGGGGCCGCGCCGCCGGCGCGTCCTTGACGTCGATGTTGAACCGAACGTCTGGCCACGCGCCGAGCAGGTCCTCGAGCTGGGGTATCGGCTCGGTGCCGCCGATCCTGGCCGCTGCCACCTCGCTGGCCTTCAGCCTGGCGATCGCGCCGGTGCGATCGGTAACCCGGTCCAGGGTCTTGTCGTGGAAGGCCACCAGCACGCCGTCGGACGTGGCGTGCGCGTCCGTCTCCAGGTAGGCGTAGCCGAGCTTGACGGCGTGCTCGAAGGCCCGCCAGGAGTTCTCGGCGAAGTGCGCAGCGCCACCGCGGTGCGCGAACGCCAGCGGGCGGGGATGATCAAGGAAGTCGGTCGGCACGGTTATCCTCCCACTCCCTGCGGCGCGCCTCGGCAAGCACGATAGCGGCAGCGGCGGCCACGTTCAGCGAGCCGACCCTGCCGACCTGCGGAATGTAGGCGATCTGGTCGGCGGCCGCGAGCAGGCCTGGCGAGCAGCCGCGGTCCTCGTTGCCGAGTGCCAGGCAGACGTCGCCAGCGAGGCCGGCCTCGTGCAGCGGCACGGCGCCGTCGGCTAGCTCGATCGCGACCAGCCGCAGGCCGGCCGACCTGACCGCTGTGGCAGCCGCGGCCGACCCGGCGACCTGCTCGAAGCGCAGGTGCCTGCCGGTGCCCAGGGCCGTCTTGCGCGCCGACGGGTGCATCGGGTCGGCGGTGTCCCCGCACAGCCACACCTGCTCCACCCCGAAGGCGGCCGCGGTCCTGACGATCGACCCTAGGTTGAACGGCTGGCTGACCGACTCAAGGAGCAGGCAGACCCTGGCCTGCGTGGCCCGCCGCCAGGACCGGTTGAGCCGCTTGACCTCGGTCTGCCCGAGTTGGCGCGTCACCTGGCCGCTCCTGACAGGTGGCGAGTCCCGGTCACCTTGAGTACCCGGTAGCCAGACCTGGCCGCCGCACGCTCGGCAGTCCAACCTGACTCGCTCAGCCATCGCTGCAGGGAGTCGGACCCGAGGTTTCGTTGCATCACAAGGTAGGCGGCCGCGGCCGGGGCAAGCCGGTCCAGCCAGCCGGTGAGCAGGCTGTGCAGTGCGGTTTTCCCGATCCTGACCGGCGGGTTGGACCAGATCAGGTCGAACTGCCGAGGCAGGCCACCGTCGTCCGGCAGGGCGCACGTGACGTTCGCCAGGCCAGCCCGTGCCGCGTTGGCGCCGGTCAGAGCGAGCGCCCTGGTGTTGACATCCACCGCCCAGATCCGGGCGGCTGGTGCCCGGGCAGCGATGGTGAGCGCGAGCGGCCCGTAGCCACAGCCCAGATCCAGATGGTTTCCAGCGGCCGGGGGCGGCGGGGCGACGTCAAGCAGCAGCCTGGTCCCCGGATCCAGGCGCCGCGGCGAGAAGACGCCAGAATCCGTGCCCAGCGCCAGGTGCAGGTCGGGCAGGATCACGTGCACCGTTCCCTGGCGGTGCGCGGCCGCGGGCTTGCGCGCGAAGTACTGCTCGCTCACCTGCCGACGGCCGCCGGAACGGTCGGCTGAAGCTGGCCGGCCAGCGCCGGGTTGATGTACCTGCGGGTGACCCACCGCTCCACCACGAACGTCAGGATCGGGATTGTCCCGGCGAGCAGCACGATGACCGTCCCCGGGCTGGCTACCTTCATCCGCACCATCCTGGTCATCACGAACGCGACCACGACATAGATGATGTAGAGCATCCCGTGCGCGGTGCCCACGTACTTCACGACAGTCAGGTTGCCGGTGAACACCTGCAGCGGTATGCCGACGAAGCACAGGACGATCAGTGCCGTCCCAGTGATGTAAGCCAGCGTCCGGTAGGCGCGCACCACGAAGGCAAGCTGCCTGTCGGCGTTCACGTTATTCCTCCTCGCAGCCCTGTTCCTCCTCGCGGCTCGGCAGCTAGCGCAGGCCGTGCCATCTGCCGTGACCCTTCACCTGGCTGCTGAGCTTAGCCAGGTAGGCGTTGTACTCCGCCAGTTCCTGATCGGCCGGCTCGTCCGCGGCCGGCATCTGGCCGGACTCCGCCTGCCAGGTGCCCGCCGGCCCGGTGCCCGCCGGCCCGGTGCTGCCCGCTCGCCCGGCACCGGCCGGGAGCGCGATCTCGCTGGGCTGGCCGCCGCCTTGCCGCGCTGGTTGCAGTTCGTCCCTGACGGTCTTGACCCAGAAGACCACGCCGAAGATCGCGAAGATCGGCCACTCGAAGGTGTATGCCCAGCTCAGCGTATTGCCAGCAAGCGCGCGCCGGAGCTGCCAGTCGCCCAGCCAGATCATCCCGGCCACCGCTGCGACGGCGAACAGATGCCAGCTGAGCCACCTGGGCGTCAGCAGGACCCGCCAGCGCGGCGTGACCGGACCTTCCGACATGGCTTGAGCCTAGCGCCGCCCCATGCCAGCCCCGCACGAGTGCCATGACTAGGCAATGTCGGGGGAGGCGTCACAGAGCGTAGCCAGGGACTCGGCCATAATCGGCCCATGGTTATCGCAGACCTGGTACCTCGCCGGCTCCTGCTCGGCGGGCGGCTGCCAAAGCGGATCGAGGAGCTAAGAGGACCGGTCAAGGGAGTGATCCTGCTGCCCAGGAACCTGTCATGGCCGGGGATGCGGGAGTGCGATGTCGGTGACGACCGGCGAAGGCGCAGCCTGTACGGGATGCTGCTCGCCCAGGGCCAGCGCAACGACATCGCCAGGTTCGTCAACGGCGGCCTGCTCCGCCAGGACTGGCCGCTGATCAGGAACTCGCTCGACGCACGGCTGCGGCGGCGGTGCGAGCGGCGGTTCGGCCTGCGCGAAGCCGCGGCCGACCTTGGCGGCCGGGACCAGGACGCCCGGATAGCCTTACCTAGTGCGTAAATACGTCATCATGGGGGTCCAGGGGAGCGGCAAGGGCACCCAGGCAGCAATGCTCGCCGCCGACCTCGACCTGGTGCACATCGCCGTCGGCGACATCTTCCGCTGGAACGTGCAGCACCACACCAAGATCGGCGCCCAGGTCAGGCGCACGATGGCCGCTGGCCTGCTGGTCGGCGACGAGCTCGTGGAGGGCGTCGTCAGGGAACGGCTGAGCCTGCATGACTGGAATTACGGGTTCATCGTCGACGGTTTCCCGCGCAACGAGCGCCAGGCCGAGTTCTTCCTCGAGAGTTACGACATTGACGGCGTCATCCACCTGGACCTGCCCGACAGCGAGGTCCGCAGGCGGGTCCTCGCCAGGCGGCTCTGCTCGGGCTGCGGCATGGACTACAACCTCATCGCGAACAGCCCGCTCGTGGCTGGCCAATGCGACGTATGCGGCTCGGCCCTGGAAACCAGGGAAGACGACACCGAGGAGGCGCTCGCGGTCAGGCTGCGGGAGTATCACGAGAAGACCAATCCTGTGCTGGCGATCTTCCGTCGCAAGGAGTACGTGGTCACGGTCGATGCCACCCGTAGCCCGGAGCAGATACAGCGGGAGATCAGGGAGCGCTTGCAGTTGCCGCCGCTGACCAGGAAGGACAGGCCCGAGCGAGCCGACAGCGCCGAGCCGGCCGCGGCGTCTTAGCGCCGGGGACTCTCAGCGCCTGGCCGCGGCTCGCTGCCGAAAGGCGCGCGACTTGGCGCGCGACCCGCAGCCTGCCATGCTGCACCAGCAGCCTGACTTCGTCGGTGACCGGTCGTAGAAGGCCCACCGGCAGTCATCGGCACTGCACACCTTGAGCCTGGGCCAGGTTCCCAGCACGGCCGCCTCGGCGGCGATCAGCAGCAGCGCGCCGAGCCCCGCGGCGGGGCCCTGGCCGTCCGGCACCGACCGCACCGTGCCGTCCTCGCCGATCTCCAGCCGGATAGCCAGGCGCGCGGCGACCGACCGCAGGCGACTCACCGGCGCCCTGACCGGGACCTGCCGGCCAACGTGCCCTAGGAGTACCTCCCGGAGCACCTCCCGCATCGCGATCGCCTGCCTCAGGTCGTCCTCGGTGGCCTGACCTTGCTGCGGCCCGATCAGGTCGCGTGCCATCAACCAGCGGGTCAAGGCGCTGGGGGAGCTGAGCTCATCGGCGCCAGCTTCGATGTCCAGCGTGTTCACGAACGCGCGCACGTGCTCAAGGCGGCCCGGTGCTGGCCCGATCGCCGGCTGGCGGGCCGCCCGCTCGGCGACTCGGTCTGCTTCACGAGTTGTTACCACCATTTGAGCTTAGCCGGTTGCGCCGCGGACGCGCCTGGTCTAGCGTTGACGTAACCAGCTAGACCAGTTTGAAGGTAACGCGATGGCGGAGCGAGGATCACGATGAACGAGTGGGTGATGATTGGGGTTCCGACCAGCGCTGGCGCCCACCATGCCGGCCAGGAACTCGCGCCTGACGCGCTGCGCGCCGCCGGCCTGGCAGACCGGCTGCTCGAAGCCGGCCTCGCGGTGACTGACGCAGGCAACCTTCCAGGAGCGGTATTCGCCCCGGACCGGGATGCGCCGGGTGGTCGCAACCTAGCGGCTGTCACTAGAGTGGCGGCCGATGTCGCCGACTCGGTGGCCAAGGTCGTGGCTTCTGACCGGCTGCCGCTGGTGCTTGGCGGTGACTGCACGATCACGATCGGCGCGGTCGCCGGCCTGCTGCGCTGCCACCCTGATGGTGGTCTCATATACGTCGACGGGGACGCTGACCTCGGCGTTCCCGGCGATGGCGGTTCAGGGATTCTCGACTCGATGGGCATCTCGCACCTGCTCGGCCGGGGCGCCCCTGAGCTGGCCGGCCTCGGCGGGCAGGTGCCGCTGCTTGAGCCAGGCACGCTCGCGATACTCGGCTCGGATCCGCGGGAGACTGACGACGCCGGGCGCGCGTTCCTGGCCGATGCAGGCGTCAGCTTCACCGAGGCTCCGGACTTCATCGCCGATCCGGTCGCCGCCACGGAGCGCGCGCTGGCGACCGTGACCGGCGCGAGCGGACGGTTTCTTGTCCACTTCGACGTTGACGTCGTCGACTCCGGTGATCTCCCGCTCGGCAATTTCCCGCACTACGGCTCCGGCGTCCTGCTCGACCATGCGGTCGCCGCGGTGCGCGTGCTCCGGTCCCATCCGTCCTTCGCCGGGCTGGTGCTGACCGAGGTGAATCCGACCTACGATCCTGCCGGTTCCGAGCTCAGGAGGCTGGTTAGCGGCCTGGCCAGCGCCCTAGCCGCCTGACAAGCACCAGCCGGGCGTTGACGACGGGCCTAGACCGCTCTACCCTTTCTCTATGACTATAGATAAAGGGTCTAAGTCACCGTCGGCCGACGCCGCCCGAGATGCCGCCCATCAGGACGCGGCGGGCTCGCCGATCGCGTTCCGGCTTGACCCAGGTTCTGGCGTGCCCACCTACTTGCAGCTTGTCCACCAGGTCGAGCAGTCGCTGAGGCTGGGCTATCTCAAGGAGGGCGACCGGCTGCCCACCGTGAAAGAGACCGTCGAGGCCCTTGCGATCAACCCCAACACCGTACTCAAGGCATACCGGGAGCTTGATAACAAAGGGCTGGCCACGGGGCGTCCTGGCCAGGGAACTTTTATCGCGGGCACGCTGCGCCGGGTCGGCCTGACCGAGCAGTCCGAACTGCGCAAAGGCTTGATGAGCTGGCTACGTACGGCCGACGACGCGGGACTGGACTTCGAGGGGATCGAGGCCCTGTTCGCCGCCTCGATGCGGGATTTTCGTGAGCGCCGCGACGTGGCCAGTGCCCGCCGCGGCGCTGCTCGTCGCGCTGACCATGGCTCCAAGCAGACAAGGGGAGTGGCGTGAACATCATTGAAAGCTGCGGGCTCGGCAGGCGTTTCGGCCGCACCTGGGCGCTGCGCGACTGCTCTATGGCCATTCCAGCCGGCCACGTCGTCGCCCTCGTCGGGCCGAACGGGGCGGGCAAGACCACTCTGCTCAACCTGGCCGCCGGGCTGCTCCAGCCCACGTCTGGCCGCCTGACCGTGCTAGCTGGCGAGCAGCCGGGCTCAGCCCAGGCACGCAACCGGATCGGCTTCGTGGCCCAGGACGCGAAGCTGTACGCGCACCTGCCGGTGGGCGACATGCTGCGGGTGGCCCGGAACCTGAACCAGACCTGGGACGGCGACCGGGCCCGGGCCCGACTCGCCGACCTCGGCATTCCGCTGGACCGCAAGGTGCGCCAGCTCTCTGGTGGCCAGCGGGCGCAGCTTGCGCTGACGATCGCGGTTGCCAAGCGGCCGGAGGTGCTCATCCTGGACGAGCCGCTCGCGGCGCTGGACCCGCTGGCGCGGCACGATCTGATGAGCTCGCTGATGGCCGCGGTGGTCGAGGACGGCCTGTCAGTGGTGTTCTCCTCGCACGTTGTGTCCGAGCTGGAGCGGATCGCCGACTACCTCGTCGTGCTCAACAACGGCCGCCTGCAGCTGGCCGGCGAGGTAGAGCACCTGCTGGCGCGGCACAAGATACTGACCGGCCCCGGCGGCGAGATGTTCGTAGATTCGCAACGGATCGCGATCGTCCATGCCCAGCAGGCGGGAGCTCAGGCGCACCTGCTGGTCAGGACCTCGGCGGCGGAGGATCCGGTCCCGCACGGCTGGCAGTCGCAGTCGGCCAGCCTGGAGGAGCTGGTCCTGGGTTACCTGCGCGATCCCGGCGCGCGGATGCTGCCGGGACCCGCAGTTGCGACGGCAGGAGGAGCACGGGCGGTGACGCCATGACCGCCGTGGCGACTTCGGCAGGCCGCGGACGCCCCGCCAAGACGCCAACCCGATCCGTTCGGTGGCGGCGGCTGACCTGGGTCGCCTGGCGCCAGCACCGGGCCACGCTGATGGTATTTGTCATCCTTGTCGGCCTCACCGCGATCGCGATAGCGCTGACTGGCTTCGTGCTGCATCCGGCGGGTTCGCGCGTGTACAGCGCCGGGCCGCATTCACTGTGGCCCATCTACGACGTGACCGACACCTCGCTCAGACTCGCGCTGCCACTCATGCCCATGCTTGCCGGGTTGTTCCTCGGAGCGCCGCTGATAGCCAGGGAAATCGAGACCGGCACGGCGCGGTTCGCGTGGGCCCAGGGCGCGGGCCGCACCAGATGGCTCATCGCGACTGTCGTCCCGGCCGCGGCGCTGTTCGCGGTGATCGCGCTCGGCCTGGGCCTGGAATTCCGGTGGTGGATGACCCCGTTGCTGCCCAGCGACTGGGCCTGGCGGCCCGACCTATTCAGCCTGAATCCGCTGCCATTCATCGGCTGGACTCTGCTGGGCTTCAGCTTGGCAGTGTTTCTCGGAGCCGCGATCCGGCGCACCGTGCCAGCGATGGCTGCCATGCTCGCCTGCTACCTTCCGCTGATGTACCTGGTGGCGACCACCTGGCGGCGCGCCTATCTTCCGCCACTGCATCGGGCAGCCGCACAGCCGACGTTCACGCCTGGGGGCGGATACGGCTACGCCACGTACTGGGGCAACCTACGCAGCCCTGGCCCGGACATACTCAGCACCGCGCTGGGCTGGCCGTCGGGACGGTTGCTCACCCGCTCTGAATTGCGTCACTCGGCAGCCTGGTTCCGGCTGCACCACATCCAGGTGTGGGTGACCTACCAGCCAGGCGGCCGGTTCTTGCTGTTCCAGTACATCGAGTTCGGGTGGCTGGTCGCGCTGTCGGCAATCCTGATCGGCATGACGGTCGTCCTGATCCGCCGCCGCGCGGCCTGAAGGGAGCCAGGGATCGTCGGCCTGCTGATCGTGTTCGCCGCCTGCGCGCTCATGCTCATCGTTACGGGCATTCAGGCCCACCTCGCCTCTCGTGGCCCGCGAATTCGAGACGATAGCGTTTCGTTTTTCACTGACTCAGGGCCTGAGCGTGACGGCGTGGGCGCGGCGATCTTGCTGACGCTGGCAGGTAGGCGCCCTTCATTGCCGTCCGGCCGGCGGACGTGACCGTCGCCACGGTGACCAGCCGACGCGACCGACTGCCGTACGCCACTATCCGAATGCCTCTAGCCTGGGGATGTGCGGGAAATCTCGGTCTTCAGCGGAACAGCTCACCCTGAGCTTGCGGAGGAGATCTGCGGGCATCTAGGTGTTCCGCTACAGCCAGCAACCGTCCGCCGGTTCGCCAACGACTGTCTGGAAGTTCAGCTCCAGTCCAACTGCAGGGAACGCGATGTCTTCCTGATCCAGCCGTTGTCCGCTCCGGTGCAGGAGCACCTAGTCGAACTGCTGCTGATGCTCGACGCCGCGCGCGGCGCCTCGGCCGCGCGGGTCACGGCGGTGATCCCGCACTATGCCTACGCACGCTCCGACAAGAAGAACATGCCCAGGGTCTCGATCGGCGGACGCCTGGTCGCCGATCTGCTTGTCACCGCCGGCGCAAGCCGCGTGCTCACGATGACGCTGCACTCGCCGCAGGTGCACGGGTTCTTCTCCGTTCCCGTCGATCACCTGCACGCCCTGCGCGAGATCGCCGATCACTTCGCTGGCCAGGATCTGTCCGGCGCCGTCGTCGTCTCGCCCGACCTCGGAAACGCCAAGGCGGCGGCGGCCCTGGCGCGCATGCTCGGCCTTCCCGTCGCGGCCGGGGCCAAGGAGCGGATCAGCGATGACGAGGTGACGATTACCTCGATCATCGGCGACGTGGCGGGACGAAATGTGATCGTGCTTGACGACGAGATCGCCAGGGGAACCACGATCATCGAGCTGCTCGGAAGGCTGCGCGAGCACGGCGCCCGCAGTGTCCGCATCGCATGCACACACGGCCTGTTCTGCGACGGCGCGGTCAAGCGGATCGCGGCTTGGCCCGAGGTGCAGGAAATCGTCTGCACCAACTCGGTCGCGATTGCCGAGTCAGAGGGCACCGACCGGCTGCACGTGATCTCGGTCGGGCCGGCCCTGGCCGAGGCCATCAGGCGGATCCACGAGGGGGAGTCGGTCAGCGCGCTGTTCCACGATCAGTGACCGTGCTCGGTCACCCGGGCCGCGATCTGGAGCCGGGACGTGAACCCGAGCTTGGCCATGATGTTGGCGATGTGGCGCGCCACCGTTGCCGAGCTGATGCCGAGCTCGTCGGCGATGGCCTTGTTAGACAGGCCCCTGGCGATCAGGGCAGCGATCTCCAGCTCCCGTCCGGTCAGCTCCGGTTTCCTGGTCGCCAGCATGTCGGGCACCGTCAGGGCGAGATCGACCGCGGCATCGCTGCTGAGCTCCGATCCGGCTGTCCAGAGCTCCTTGGTCGCCGCTTCGCCAAGCCCGGCCGAGGCCAGCAGCCGCTCGGTCCGGCTGACCGGACTCCCCGGCATGTTCGCCTCGCTACGCAAGGCGGCGGCCGCTGCGGCTAGCCGCACCGCCACGTCCGGGCTGCCTTGCGCGATCGCGAGCGCCGCGAACGAGTCCAGGCTCCTGATCACCCCGATCCTGCTGCCGGTAGACCGGCTCAGATCGATGCTCTCCGCGAGATGCTGCGCGGCGAGCTCGAGTTCGTCCTGGCCGGTCTCGATCCGGCCAAGGCCCGCCAGACAGCGAGCCATCTCCGGCCTGGCATTGACCTCGCGTGCGATCGCGAGCGCCTCGAGGTAGCGCTGCCGAGCCTTTGCCGGGTTACCGGTCAGCCTGGCGAGGTCACCGAGGCCGAGCAGCGTCCTCG
>DASWGE010000229.1:0-4036 GCA_036393895.1 Streptosporangiaceae bacterium
GAGTCAATGTGCACACCGGCCTGCCCGAGCTCCTGCTGGTACTGCATGAACTCCTCCGCCGAGGGTGCTCCGCTGCTCGGCGGCTGGGGCATGCCCTCGCCTTTGCGGAAACCCATGATCAGCAGCATGTACTTCACGCTAGCCCTTCCCTTCGTTCGGTGGTTCAGACACCTAGGAGACGGATAGAGAACCGCGCCATCGACACCAGGAACGAACAAATTTCGAGAATCCCGCCGAGTGAGTCGCTCCCGCCCAGCAGCACGTCCCGCTCTTAGCCGCCAGTCGTGAGGGCGCGATCTCGCTCAGGTCCGTCCTCGATGTAGCTGGTGCGTGGACCGGCCATGGCCGGGAAGTTCCGGCGTGTCGGCCTGATCACGGGCTGGATATCCCGATCATGGTTGCATCGTGCCCGGTGCGCAGCGTGTCCCGCCATCTGAGGAGGTGCCGTGGCTGCGTGCCCGGGTCGCGGAGCAGCCGCTACTGCTCCACCTACCTGCTTGCCAATAGGCCGACTAGCGGTATATAACACTGGCGTGAGTAAACGACAGCCTCTGCAGGAGCCGACATTCCTGATCCTCACCGCGCTGGCGGCCGGAGCCCAGCACGGCTACGGGATCATGACAGATGTTGCGCAGATCTCTGATAACCAAGTAAGGCTGCGGGCCGGAACGCTATACGCGGCACTCGACAGGCTCCTCGGCGACGAGATGATCGCCGTCGACCGGGAAGAGATCGCCGAAGGCCGACTCCGCCGGTACTACCGGCTCACGCCGCAGGGCGCCGATCTCCTGGCCGCCGAGGTGACGAGGATGCAGGCCAACGCCCGCGTCGCCGCCCGCAGGCTTAAGAACATCGCGCCTGGCCCTGCGACAGCGCTCGGCCAGGGCCCGGAGCCCGGCCATGGCCGTGGAATCAAACGGATCGGGCTCGCCGGTCTCGCCGGGAACCAGGCATGAACGGGGTCACGCCCCTCGAGCGCCGGTACAGGAGGCTGCTCGGCTGGTATCCGGCCCCTCATCGCGCCGCCTATGGCGAGGAGATGATCGGCGTGCTGCTCGCCGCCGCCTCAGACGGGCGGCGCCGCCCGGGAATGGCGGACACCGTCGACCTCGTCAAGGCCGCCGTGCGCGCCTGGCTGCGCGCCATCGTCATCGGTGCTCCCGACCCTGGCTGGCGTGACGCGCTGGCCGCGGCCAGCCTTCTTGCCGCGCCGCTGATGATCGTGCTGCTGCTCGGCCAGAACCTTGGATGGATCGCCTCGCTTGTCTGGCACACCGCATCCGAGACGAGCGGTGTACCGGGCGCGCTATGGCCGCTCGCCGTTCTCATGCTGCCCCTGGTTCTTGGCCTGCTTGGGCTGGCACGCACCGCGACCGTTGCCGCCTTCTTGCTTATGGTCTGGGTGATCGTCCAGGCCGTGCTCGGTCAGCGGCTTCAGGAGCCGCGCCTCGCGGGCTACCTGGTCCTGCTCGGCGTCCAGGTAGTTGCGCTTGCCCGATCGCCGGGTCCCAGGCGCGGGATCGAACTCGCGTCCGCCCGGGCAGCCTTGCTCGCCGCTCCGTGGCTGGCCACCGCCGCCTACGCGGGCGGGATTATGCCCACGCACTATCCTGTACCGCTCATTGTCGCCGAAATCGCGATCGGCCTGGTGGCGCTAGCCGGGCTGCCTGCGCTGGCGGTGCCGGCTGGTCGCCGCCTGCTGTGGCTGCTCGTCGCGATCCCAGGCTCGGCGTTCGTCGTCTCGCTACTGACATTCGCCAACGTCAGCTTCTATGCGATGAGCTTCGCCGCATCTCAAGTTGCGCTGTACCTGCCGCCTATGATCCTGGCAGGACTGGCAGTTATGGCCGCTAGGCGCCTCAATGGCCACCGCCGGGGGCTTGCCGGAGGTGCGGCATGAGCCATCGCGAAGCGCTCGAACGACGGTACCGCCGGCTACTGGCCTGGTATCCCGCCGACCACCGCCGCGTGCATGCCGAGGAGATGGTCGGCGTCCTGCTCGCAGCCGCACCGCAGGACCGGCGACGTCCCAGCATCGCCGATGCCCTGGACCTGATCAAGGGCGGACTTCAGACCAGGATTCGTCCTGGCCGCTCCGAGGGTCTTGATGCCGGCTGGCATGACACTCTCGCAGTCGCCAGCATCGTCATTCCGACCCTGCTTTTCATCTACTTCGCCATCTGGCTGTGGATTTGGGCATCCGACCTGTCGATTTTCGTAGTTCTGCTATTCATTGCCCTTCCTCCAGCCCTCGCTTTGCTGAGATACCGGCGTGCGGCGATACTGATCTGCCTCGTGCCCCTGCTCTTCTCCAGCTTCCTAGGTGCCCAGTACATAGGGGATTTCACTTGGATCTCCGGGCAAGTGGCCGGCTTGTTCCTCGCCTTTCTGCTCACGACACTGGCCATCGTGTTCTCTCCCGGGCCTGCTCGCGGACTGCAGATCATGAACGCCAAAAGCTGGACGGTCGTCTGCATGGTCGGGCTTGGAGTAATAGTCCGAGAACCCGTCGTCGGACGCCTTTATCTGCAGCCGGGAATAGAGCCTTCGCCTGGGTGGTGGATCATACCGCTCGGCGCGGCGGTAGTTGCCGCCGCGCTCGGGCTCATATACCGCTGCCGTCGCCGGTCGGGAAGCGACTGTTGATCCTCCTCGCCATCCCGGCTTACCCGAGCCTCGTATCGATCGCTGCGGGCGGATACGCCGCCACCGCGCAGCACGAGGTGATTTACCTCCCAACGCTGGCGATCGTCGGCCTCGCAGCCGCCAGAGCCTGGCGATCACGACGCCGGAGCCACAGCTAGACGCCGGTCGGCGTGGCAGTTCAGCGGCAGCACCATGATGCCGCCCGCGCCTGTTAGACCGGCGGTTGACGCCCGCTAGGCCGGGTCCTCTTCTAGGGACTGCTGGATCTTGCTCATCCCGACGAGCCAGCGGTCAGGATCGGCGGCGCGGCCCGCGTACATGCGAGCGACGTCGGGATGCGGCAGGATCAGGAACCGGCCGTCCGCGATGCCGGCCATGACCGCGTCGGCCACGTCGTCCGGCATGATCGCGTCGGCGCCGAGGAGCTTCTCCATCTGCGGGTCGGTGCCGTCGAACATCCCGGTCCGCACTCCCATCGGGCAGATCGCCTGCACGGTCAGGCCCCGGTGCCGGTGTGTTAGCGAGAGCCATTCGGCGAACGCGAGGGCTCCGTGCTTGGTCACCGAGTACGGCGCGGACCCGGGGGTCGCCAGCAAGCCGGCCGCGGACACGGTGCAGATCAGGTGCCCGCTGCCCCGTTCGAGCCACGCGGGCAGCAGCAGCCGCGCGGCGCGGACATGGGCCATCACGTTGACGTTCCAGGAGTCGGACCAGTCCGCCTCGCAAGCCTCGGGCCCGCCGCGCCGCGCGATCCCGGCATTGGCGCAGTACAGGTCGATCTCGCCAAGCTCGGCCCGCGCCGACCCGATCAGAGCCGTGACGCCATCCTCCGAGGCCGCGTCCGCTGGCACCGCGATCGCCCGGCCATCGCCGGCCTGGCCGCACGACTCGGCCACGGCGGTAACCGACGCGGCGTTCAGGTCGTTCAGCACGACCCTGGCGCCCTCGGCCACGAACCGCCGCGCCAGCGCGGCGCCGATGCCGCTGCCGGCGCCGGTCACCACCACTCCCGCTCCGGCGACCGACTTCATCACTGACCTCCCGAGTGCCCGTTCGCCTGGCGGGAGCAATGCCGCGCCCGACCTGGGATGCCCCAACCTGGGATGCCCCAACCTGGGATGCACTGTACAGATCGCCTGTTTCGAGGTCGACCTTCCCTGCCGGGCCGGACTACGGCAGGCTTGGTTACCGGCCCAGATTGCTGTCCATGCCACGGGAGGTTAGTTATGCCGGTCCTTGACGCGCTCGTCGCTGCGCTGCGCCTGAGCACCATCGACGTGATCGACCTCACCGCTCCGCTTAGCCCGGAGACGCCCCTGATCAGGCTGCCCGAGCCGTTCGGCAACACGATCGGGTTTTCCTTGCAGGAGATCAGCCGGTACGACGACCG
>DASWGE010000230.1:0-1523 GCA_036393895.1 Streptosporangiaceae bacterium
CATGGCGGAAGAGGAACGCGAGCCGTTGACTGATTTCCGCCGCCTGGCCGGGCTGCAGCAACGTCACGACCTGGCCGTTGCCTTCGCTGCTTTCCAGGCGCGGAACTTCGCGGGCGTGCCGGCCGTGGATAAGGATCCGGAAGCCTACATCCGTGAGGCGGAGGCCGGCCTGCCGCCCTCGGCGCCCGGATCTCTGAACATCGGCGGCCTCAAGGAGTAATGGCTGCGGCGTCAGGGCTGCGGCGTCAGGGCTGCGGCGCGACTAGGCGAAGTGATGTCGGCGCCATGGGAGCAGGCGGAGGCAGGACGAGGGGGCCGCGACCGGGCGTGATCGAGCCGAGGATCGGGCGGCGGCGCGCGCCTGTGGCTGCGGGGACAGAACCTGGCAGGCCGTGCCAGCTGAGGAAGCCCAGCACGGCAAAGGCCAGCGCCTCCTTGGCCTGAGTCGGCACGCCAACCTCGTCGGACGTGCGGATCCGGGTGCCTGGCAGCGCCGATCGCAGCCAGCGCAGTGTCGTGGTGTTGCGGCTGCCGCCGCCCGACAGGATCAGCTCGCGCAGGCCATACCGGCTCACGGCGGCAGCCAACTGGTCGACCACCAAGCGAGTCACAGTAGCGACGACGTCCGCCGGAGAGGGTTCGGGGGCGACCCTACGGAGTGCGGAGTCCAGGTAAGCTGCGTTGAAATGCTCCCGGCCCGTGCTGCGCGGCGGCGTCAGCTCGAAGAACGGATCGGCAGCGAGCAGGCGCAGCAGGTCGCGGCGCACTCGGCCGCTGGCGGCAATCTCGCCACTGACGTCGAAGCAAATCGCGCCCGCGCTGGCTCGCCATGCGGCGGGGTCCATCAGCGCACCTGCCGGGCCGAGATCGTAGGCCGTGACGACCTGCCCGCAGGCGACGACGGTCAGGTTCGCGATGCCGCCAAGGTTGACCACCCCAGCCGCGCCGCGCACGCTGCCTGTGCCGCCAGCCGTGCCGGTCCCGGCAGGACCGCTCAGCAGCAGGCAGTCGAACATCGGCACGAGCGGGGCGCCCTGGCCGCCGGCTGCGATATCGCGGCTGCGCAGATCGGAGATGACTGGGATCCCCAGCGCCTCGGCGATGATGGCCGGGTTGCCGAGCTGGAGCGTGCCAAGGGCCGTGCCCTTCTCGTCGACCCAGTGATAGGCGGTCTGCCCGTGCAGGACGGCCAGGTCGGCCCGGCCGTCTGCCAGCTCGTCCCGCGCCCGCGCGAACGCGACGCCATAGGCGTGCCCTAGGTCGGCGTGGAGGGCACAGATTCCCTGGGCTCCGGGCGAGGCGGGCGGCAGCACAGCGAGAATCCGTTGATGCGTCTCCTCGCCAAACGGGACGCTTATCAGTCCCTGGTAGCCGACGAGCAGCTCGTCGCCGTGCAGCTGCAGATCGGCGCAGGCAATGTCGATACCGTCTAGCGAGGTACCGGACATGCAGCCGAGGACCCGCAGCGCCGCGCCTCGCGCTGCTCCGCCGTTCAGCCGAGCGTCGTTCACACGAACCGACAT
>DASWGE010000231.1:0-1780 GCA_036393895.1 Streptosporangiaceae bacterium
GGTGGCAGCCGCGCTGCGGGAGGCAGCCCGGCGCGCCAGGTGCGTGCATGAGGCGCAGGTCCCCGGCCAGAGCGTGACCTACGTTACTGACGGCAGTTCGGTCACCGAGCGCTACGTGCCGGTCGCCAGGGCCGGCGTCTATGTCCCTGGCGGCCTGGTCGCCTATCCCTCCTCGGTGGTAATGAACGTAATCCCGGCGCAGGTGGCAGGGGTCGAGAAGATCGCTGTGACATCGCCGCCGCAGGCGAGCGGCGGCGGCCTGCCGCACCCGGCGATCCTCGCCGCCTGCGAGCTGCTCGGGATCACCGAGGTACACGCGGCAGGCGGAGCACAGGCGATCGCGATGCTCGGCTACGGCACCAGGGACTGCGCGGCGGTCGACACGATCACCGGGCCGGGCAACATCTACGTCGCCGCGGCCAAACGGCTGCTGCGCGGAGTTGTCAGCACGGACGCCGAAGCGGGCCCGACCGAGGTCGCGATCGTCGCCGACGGCAGCGCCGATGCGGCGTTCGTGGCCGCCGACCTGATTGCCCAGGCCGAGCACGACCCGCTCGCGGCCTGCCTGCTGATCACGTCCGCACCAGGTCTCGCTGACCGCGTAGACGCTGAGCTGATCACGCAGCTGGCGACAACCAGGCACGCGAGCCGGGTAAAAGAGGCGCTCACCGGCCAGTCAGGATGCGTGCTGGTCGACGACATGGATGCGGCGCTCGCGGTCGCCGATGCCTGGGCTCCTGAGCACCTTGAGATCCAGGCCGCCGACGCGGGCGACCTCGCGGGCCGGGTGCGCAATGCAGGCGCCGTCTTCGTCGGGCCATACGCCCCGGTCTCGCTCGGCGACTACCTGGCGGGCTCGAACCACGTGCTGCCCACCGGCGGGACGGCCAGGCACTCCGGGGGCCTGTCCGTGCTGACGTTCCTGCGCGGCATCCACGTCGTGACCTGCACGGAAAGCGCGCTGGCAGCTGTGGCGCCGCACATCGACGCCCTCGGCGGTGCCGAGAACCTCGCCGCCCACGTGCGCGCGGTCAGGATCAGGGTCGGCGACGATTCCGCTGGCGCGGCTGCCGCAGCCGGGGGCGAAGTCACCGGCGCCAGGTCTGCTCCGCCGCTGCGGCACGACCTCGTCGGACGGGTACCGTATGGTGCGCCACAGATCGACGCGCCGGTCAAGCTGAACACGAACGAGAACCCGTTTGGCCCGTCAGCGGCGCTGATCGGCGAGATATCGCAGGCCGCGGCGGCCGAGGCAGCGGCGCTCAACAGGTACCCGGACCGCGATGCCGTCGGACTGCGCCGTGACCTTGCTGCTTATCTGGGTCACGGCCTGCAGATGAGCCAGATCTGGGCGGCGAACGGGTCCAATGAGATCATCCAGCAGCTGCTCCAGGCGTTCGGCGGCCCGGGCCGGACGGCGCTCGGTTTCGAGCCGTCTTACTCAATGCACCCGATCATCGCGCAGACGACGGGCACCAGGTGGATCGCCGGCCTGCGGGAAGCCGACTTCGGGATCGACCGGGGCAGGGCCGTGGCCGCGATCGCCGAGTACCGCCCTGACCTGGTGTTCCTCACCTCGCCGAATAACCCGACCGGAGCGGCAACGCCGCTCGCGGTGATCGAGCAGGTGTGCGCCGCTGCCCCTGGCATGGTCGTCGTCGACGAGGCGTACGCCGAGTTCGCCCGCGACCAGCAGGCTACGGCGCTCACGTTGCTGCCGCGCTTCCCGCGGCTCGTCGTCGTCCGAACCATGTCCAAGGCCTTCGCGCTGGCCGGCGCG
>DASWGE010000232.1:0-10100 GCA_036393895.1 Streptosporangiaceae bacterium
ATGAGATCCGCGGAGCGCCTGGCATAAATCATCCTGATCATGTCCAGGCCGGCCGAAGGCTCGTCGTCGCGCAGCGTCACGACGCAGAGGATCGGCCGGTCGCCCAGGTTGTCGGTGATGTAATCAACGGTCGCCAGCGTGTCCGGATCGGCCAGGTGCAGATCTTCAAGGATGAGCAGCGACCCGGCGGATCCGGCTGGCCCGAGAACGCGGAGCATGGCCTCGGCTACCGTCAGCGGGTTGACCTCCGCATGACGCTGCCTAGGGAGGGCCAATTCGGGCACGAGCGAGGCGAGTACCCGGCCGTAGGGAGAGTCTCCGGCGGTCTTGTCGAGGCTTCCGGTCCGCCAGGCCGCCCTCAGTGTCTCCCTGACCGGCCCGAACGGCAGGGGAGATGCCGGCTGCACGGCGCAGCCGGCGTAGCGGGCGAAACCGCGCGCCGATGCGAGCGAGGAGATCTCGGTCGCGAGCCGGGATTTGCCGACCCCCGGATCACCGGTCAGGAACAGCGCGCCGCCGGCTCCCGCCTCTGCCCGGTCCAGAGCCGAGACCAGCGCGTGAAGCTCTGGCCTACGGCCGACCAGCACCGGAGACCGCATCGAGGGCATGCGCTCGATAGTACTGAATGTAAGCAGGCGGCTACAATGCGCGTTTGCGCGGACCTGGCTAGCGTCCCAGCTCCTGGGAGTCGCCGTGGGCTGGCCGGGGAGTACCGGCGGCCAGGCTGGCCGCATAGTCGGGTACGTAGGTCTGCATCCCCTTGGGCATCCTGATATAGCCCTTCGACGGCGGCCTGGCCGGGAGCTCCAGCGGCGTCCGCTGGACATCCTGGTAGGGAAGGGTCGACAGCAGATGAGCGATCATGTTGATCCGCGCGCTGCGCTTGTCGTCGCTCTCGACGACGTACCACGGCGCCTCAGGGATGTCGGTGTGCACGAACATCTCGTCCTTGCTGCGGGAGTAGTCCTCCCACCGCGTGATCGACTCCAGGTCCATGGTCGACAGCTTCCACCGGCGCATCGGGTCCTCAAGCCTGGATTTGAAGCGCCGCTGCTGCTCAGCGTCGCTGACCGAGAACCAGTACTTGCGCAGCAGGATGCCGTCCTCGACCAGCATCCGCTCGAACAGCGGGCATTGATGCAGGAACCTGCCGTATTCCTCTTTGGAGCAAAACCCCATGACCCGCTCAACCCCGGCCCGGTTATACCAGCTGCGATCGAACAGGACGATGTGGCCGCCGGCCGGCAGGCGCTCGATGTAACGCTGGAAGTACCACTCCGTCTGTTCCCGCTCGGTCGGTGCGGGCAGCGCGACGATCTGGGCGACCCGGGGGTTGAGGTACTGCGTCACCCGCTTGATCGTGCTGCCCTTTCCCGCCGCGTCCCTGCCCTCGAAGATCACGACGATCCTGGCGCGCTCGGCTCGCACCCATTCCTGCAGCTTCACAAGCTCGGCCTGCAGCCGGAACAGCTCCTCCTCGTACAGCAACCGCTTCAGCCGCTGGCCAGCGCCACCGTCGGTGGTCGCCTTGACCTTTCTGGCTTTGCCACCCTTGCCTTTACTGCCCGCGCCGCTGCCAGCCACGTCGCACCTCCTGCCCTGGTCGCCTCGACCGGCGTCCTGATCCATTCGTACCCATTCGGCGGCCACATCCGGGCGTACCGCGTTGCAGCCCAGGGAAACATGACATCCGGCGCGGAACACCGTCGCGCTCCGGCTGGTTCTCCCGACGGCCGGTAATCACGCTCGCCGAGCGCGAATCGCCCGGCCCATTGGCCACGGATTCAGGAGGCTCTGCACTATGTCAGTCACTGATCGGCTGCTCGCCAACAACGGCGTCTACGCCCAGAATTTCAACGGCCCTCTCCCGCTGCCACCGGCGCTCGGCGTGGCCGTCGTCGCGTGCATGGACGCCAGGCTCAACGTCTACGGGATACTCGGGCTCGAGGAGGGCCAGGCACACGTCATCAGAAACGCTGGCGGCGTCATCACCGATGACGAGATCAGGTCGCTTACGATCAGCCAGCGGCTGCTCGGCACCAGGGAGATCATCCTCATCCACCACACCGACTGCGGAATGCTGACCTTCACCGATGACCAGTTCAAGGCCAGTATCCAGGAGGACACCGGCATCAAGCCGACCTGGTCGCCCGAGTCCTTCGGCGACCTGGACACCGACGTGCGGCAGTCGATCGCGCGGATCAAGGCAAGCCCGTTCATCCCGCACACCGACCAGGTACGCGGCTTCGTGTTCGACGTGGCCACCGGGCTGCTCAGCGAGGTGAAATAGTCCGGGCAACGTGACGGTCCTGTGCCGCCCCCTCCGCGAGCGGCACAGGACCGTGACCGCGTGCGAAACCCGCGCGGAAAGTGCTTCCTGCGGGCCGCCAGGCGATCAGCCGCCGCGGACGTCGGCTGGCTGCCCCGCGCTCCAGGCAGGGCCGCCGCTGATCCACACCGACTGGCCGAGATAGCCGCGCGCGACCATCGTCACGAACTGGTAGACAGCGTCCTCGGCTGGGTTGAGCGGCCCAGGTTTCGCGTGCGGTGACGCGAGCCCGCGCTGGACCGACTCGCAGGCCGCCCAGTCCTGCCTATTGGTGAGATCCCAGAAATCGATCGCGTAGCTCGGGTCGAAGTCCGGCCTGGCGGTTGCCTCAGGCGCGAATGCCCAGCTGCACTCGATCCTGGTCCGGTCGACGGCCACGGGCACGAGCCGGTGCACCATGACGTAGTCGGGGTGCGGGCTGATCAGCACATTGGGGAAGACGTTGACGTACAGGACGGTCCGCAGTCCCTTCTCGTCCAGGCCGCGCAGCGGTACCCCCTCGCTGGCGCCGTCCAGCGACATGGTCGTCATCCCGGGCCGCAGGTCCATGGTCCCGCCGACCCAGGCTCCCGAGAGGTGATAGTTGTCGCCGCTCCTCGGCGGGCTGACCCGGCAAAGCTCGGGATGGATGGACGGGCAGTGATAGCACTCGTGGTAGTTCTCGGTGAGGATCTTCCAGTTGGCGGCCGCGTCGTATTCATGCCTGCCGGCGACCACGAGCCTGCTCATCTCGTAAGGCGCGAGCATGGTATCCAGCGTCCTGAGGGCATCGCTGAGCGGTGCGGCCGTGCCTCCGCCGTCCACGAAGATCAGGCCGTGCCACTCGATGCACGGCAGCTCAGCCAGGCCCCATTGACCCGCGTCGAATCCCGGCTGGCTCTTGAAGCCCGCAGCCGCGCGCAGGTCCCCGGCAAGGCTGTACGTCCACGCGTGGTACGGGCAGATGATCACGCTCTGGCTCGCAGCAGCGCCGCACGGCAGCAGCTCATGACCGCGGTGCCGGCAGGTGTTCGCGAAGGCATGCAGGATGCCGTCGTCGTCCCTGGTCAGCAGCACGCTCCCGATGCCCGCGGCCTCGGCGCGCTGGTCACCGGGGTTGGCGACCTGGTCGCTGCGGCCGACGCACATCCAGCCGCCGCCGAAGAAGTGCCGTTGCTCCCACTCGAACACGGCCGGATCGGTGTAAGCGGCGCGGGGCAGCATCCGGCTTTGGCCGAACGGCAGGAGCGACTCGGCGAGCGCCGCCGGGTCGAGCGGGGCTTGAGGCGCGCTGCCCCGGCTCGCCACACCATGCTGACTGACCATACAGTCAATGCTAGGCGGAGGGGCGCGGAGTGTCTAGCGTCAGGTTCGCCCGGCGAGCCGAAGCGGCTACTGCGAATGCGAAGAGGAACTGACCGCAGCGCCGGCGCCGCTGTCCGCCGAGCTCCGCGACCAGCAGCGCACGATGTCGCGCATGGACAGCAGCCCGGCGACCTCACCGTGGTCGACCACGACCAGGTGCCTGAACCCGCCTGCGACCATCGTCTGCGCCGCGTGGTCAAGCGTCCAGTCGGGCGAGGCGAATACCACGTCGCTGGTTCTGTGGTTGGCCACCAGCTCGGAGTCGGGGTCCTGATTAGCGCCGAGTGAGTTCAGGATGTCGCGCTCGGTCAGGATGCCGATGCCGGACCGTTCGTTGTCGACTACGACCGCGGCACCGACGCTCTGCACCGACATCATGCGCGCCGCCTGCCGGAGCGTGTGCGCCGGGCCCACGCTCAGGACGACCTGGCTCATCCCTTCCTTGACCTTCATGATGCGATCACTCCCCGTGACTGGAAGACCGATGCAACTCCGCAAGCGGTCGGTGGCGCCAGCGCCAGCGCAGCGGGCAAGCTTGTGAACATGTGATCCCGCTAGTTCCAGCATCATGCATGACAGCGGCGAGGGCAAGGCCGTTCTGCCGGCGGTCAGCCCTGGCTCGCCGCGTGGTCGGGCAGCGCGAGCATGCCGAGAACTTCCTCGTGGAGCTGGCCGTTGGTGCAGAGCACGTTGCCGCCGTCCGGGGCGGGCTTGCCTGACAGGTCCGTGAAGGTCCCGCCGGCCTCGGTGACGATGACTTGCAGCGCTGCCAGGTCCCAAAGCGATACCTCGGCCTCAGCCGAGATGTCAACGGCCCCCTCGGCCACCAGGACATGGGACCAGAAATCACCGTATGCCCTGGTCCGCCAGACGGACCTGGCCAGGCCGAGGAACGCGTCGAGCCGTCCGCTCTGCTCCCAGCTCGCCAGGTCGGAGTAGGAAAACGAGGCGTCTTCGAGCCTGGTCACCTCCGACACCCGGCAGGCGGCAGCCTTCGTCAGTGACCGGCCGGTCCACGCGCCGCCATCCTGGGCTGCCCACCACCGGCGGCCGAGCGCCGGCGCCGTCACGACGCCGACCGTCACCTCGCCGTCGGCCATCAGCCCGACGAGCGTCGCCCACACCGGGACGCCGCGCACGTAGTTCTTGGTTCCGTCGATGGGATCGATGATCCAGCAGCGCGGGCTCATCCCGGTCTTACCGAACTCCTCGCCGAGCATGGCGTCCCGCGGCCTGGCCCGCCGCAGCACGTTTCGCAGCGAGTCTTCGGCGGCGAGGTCGGCGTCGGTGACGGGGGTGAGGTCGGGCTTGGACTGAACGCTGAGGTCGAGCGCGCGGAACCGGCGCATGGTGATGTCGTCCGCCGCGTCCGCAAGCACGTGGGCGAACCGCAGGTCGTCGTCGAATCCCGCCATGCGGCCAAACGCTATCGCTATTCGGTCATGGTCACCATGACCGAGCCAGGCTGCTAGTCCGCGTCGGTGCCCTCCCTGCTCCGCAGCAGCCGGCGGAGCGAGTCGAGCCTGGCCGCGAGCGGCCCGCTCCCTGCGGCCGCCACCGAGTCGCCGAGCAAGCATTCCAGGCCCAGGTGATCGCAGCCGGGCGGGCACTGTTCTGCCCCCTCGGCCAGGTCAGGAAAGGCCCGCACCACCCGCTCCGGCGACATGTGCCCGAGGCCGAAGCTCCGCAGGCCGGGTGTGTCGATGATCCAGCCCCCGCCGGGCAGCGGCAGCGCGACAGCCGACGACGAGGTGTGCCTGCCCCGCCCGGTGACCGGGTTCACCTCGCCGACCGCCCGGGCGGCGTCCGGGATGAGGGTGTTGACCAGCGTCGACTTTCCCACGCCCGACTGGCCGACCAGCACGCTGATCTGCCCGGCCAGCAGAGCCCTGAGTCGCGCGAGCCTTTCATCGGTCAGCGGGCGGCCGAGCACCACGCTGCGGACCCCCAGCGGCTCGTAGACGGGCAGGATCGCCTCGGGCCCTGCGAGGTCTGCCTTGGTCAGGCAGAGCACGGGCTCAATGCCCGCGTCATAGGCAGCGACGAGGAACCTGTCGATCAGCCTCAGCCGCGGCTGCGGGTCGGCGAGCGCGGAGACGATGACGAGCCGGTCGGCATTGGCCACGATCGCCCGCTCGACCGGATCGGTGTCATCCGCCGACCGGCGCAAGACGCTACGCCGCGGCGCGACCCTGACCACCCTCGCCAGCGTGCCCGGCGCGCCAGATACATCGCCGGCCAGGCTGACCGTGTCCCCGACGACGATGTTGCCGCGGCCGACCTCACGCGCCTTCATAGCGGTGACGACACGGTCGTCGATGATGAGGCGGTACCTGCCGCGGTCCACGGCTGTCACGAAGCCGTCGACTGCCTCGGCATGCGCGGGCCTGCGCCTCGTGCGCGGCCGGGAGCCGCGGCCGGCCCTGACCCGGACGTCATCCTCGTCCATGCCGCTGTGCCGGGGCCTGGGTGCCACTACGCAGGCGCCAGGATCTGCGTCCAGCACCGGCTGAACCCTGGGAACGTCTTGCCGACCGTGGCGGCGTTTCGCACCCGCATCCCGTCGGTGACGAGCCCGAGGACGGCAGCTGCCATCACGAGCCTGTGATCGTCGTGACTGTCGAACGTCACGCCGTTCGCGTGCAGCGGCGCCGGCCTGATCCGCAGGCCGTCGGGCAACTCGGTCACGTCACCGCCCAGCTTGCCGATCTCGCTCGCGAGCGCGGCTAGCCGGTCGCTCTCGTGCCTGCGCAGATGTCCGATCCCGGTGAACTCAGACGGTGAGCTGGCCAGCGCGGCGAGCGCGGTCAGCACCGGCGGCAGTTCGCCGACCTCGCTCAGGTCGGCACTGACGCCGTAAATCAGGCCCGAGCCCGTGACCCGCAGGCCGTCGGCACCCAGGTGCACCTCAGCGCCCATGGACTGCAGCAACTCGATGATCCTGGCCGCAGGCTGCAGGCTATCGGCTGGCCACTCGGCGACGGTGACCTCGCCGCCGGTCGCCAGCGCGGCGGCCAGGAACGGGACGGCATTGGACAGGTCGGGCTCGATGTCGATCTGCTCGGTACTGATCGGACCGGGAAGGACCCGCCAGCTATTCGTAACCAACCGTCCGGGGCTGGCCCCGGCTGGCACGGTGCTGTCGCCGGCGCGTACGTCCACGCCGGCCGAGCGCAGCATCCGCACGGTCATCTCGATATGCGGTGCCGACGGCACCGGCGGTCCCGAGTGCCTGATCTCCGCCCCGGCGCCGAAGCGGGCAGCAGCCAGCAGCAGGCCCGAGACTAGCTGCGAGGAGGACGAGGCGTCGAGCGTGACCGTGCCGCCAGGTACCGAGCCGTGCCCGCGCACCGCGAAGGGGACGGTGCCCGTGCCGTCGTCGGACACGGTCGCGCCCAGTGTGCGCAGCGCTGCCAGCAGTGGCCCGACGGGCCGCTTCGAGACCCTCGCGTCCCCGCGGAACGTCACGTCCGCGTGTGTCAGCGCCGCCAGCGGCGGCACGAACCGCAGCACCGTCCCCGCGTTCCCGACGTCGATATCGATGCCCGCCCGGCGAGGGCTGGCCGGTCCGCCTGGCAAGCCGAGTGCCGCCGGCTCGACCCGCCACCCATCAGCCGATTCGGTGATCCGGCAGCCAAGAGCGCGGAGTGCGCCGGCCATCAGCCGCGTGTCTCTTGCGACAAGCGGGCCGGTGATGAGCGTCGGGCGGTCGGAGAGCGCGGCAAGCACCAGTGCCCGGTTGGTCATTGACTTCGAGCCCGGCAGCCGTACCAGCGCGCGTACCGGTCCTGACGCCCGCGGGACCAGCCAGTCGTCCGGCGTCCCTGAGCCGTGAAAGTCCTCGCCCGGCGCGTGGCTGATCATGTCAGCAAGGTTATTGGCTAGCGACGAGCCCTGCTCGCTATGGGGACGGGCTCGCCCGTGTCGCGGCGGGGAGGGGAGGGCGACAGCAGGAGTTCAGGGGTTGTGCGGTGGGGCCGCGCGGCAGGCGCTGGATGCGTGGTGCGTCGCGGCAGGTCAGCGGCTCGCCGCTGGCTGGCGGGCAGTTGGCGGGATTACCAATGTTTGACGATCATCCGACGTGGCTATGAACAGCGTCAATCCGTTGTTCAGGAACCGGGGTCAGCCCTGCGGGCCGCGGCTTCCTGGTAGGTCACGTCAACGGTGACCAACGACGGCACCTCGGCGCAGCCGAGACGCCGCCCCCGGTCTCGACGACGCAGCGAAGGTGGATTCACATGTGTGGCCGGTACGCGTCTGCGCGCTCGCGCATCGAACTCCTTGAGGAGTTCTCTGTGCAGCGCGACCGCGTGGACGAGTCACTGAAGCCCGACTACAACGTCGCACCGACCAAGCCGGTCTACGCGGTCATGACGCGCAAGCCCCGATCTGATACCGCCAAGTCGGACAAGTCCGACGATGAGGCAGCCTCGCGCCGCGAATTGCGGGTGGTGCGCTGGGGACTCGTGCCGTCGTGGGCCAGGGACGTCTCGATCGGCAGCCGGATGATTAACGCCAGGGCCGAGACGGTCAGCGAGAAGCCAGCCTTCAGGAAAGCGTTCGCCAGCAGGCGCTGCCTGCTCCCAGCCGACGGCTACTACGAGTGGCAGCCGCCTGCGGCAGGAACCAAAGGACCCAAGCAGCCGTATTTCATCTGCCGGCCCGATCAAGGCGTGCTCGCCTTCGCAGGCATCTACGAGCTGTGGCGGGACCGCTCGGTCGCGGCGGATGACCCGGCCGCCTGGCTGTGGACGGCCGCCGTTATCACCACCACGGCACCGGACGAGCTTGGCGAGATCCACGACCGGATGCCCATGGTGATCGATCCAGCCAGCTGGGCGGACTGGCTCGATCCCGCCAACACCGATGCGGCCGACGTGCGGGCACTGCTCGCGCCCGCCGCGACGACCGGGCTCATCTCTTACCCGGTCTCTGTCGCGGTCAACTCGGTGCGCAATAACGAGCCAGAGCTTGTAAGAGAAGCTGAGCCGGTGTCGCCGGGGTCAGGAGGTAGGAGCGATGCCTGAGGTCTTGCTGGCAGAGCGGAATGGCACAGGAGGTGTGGGCCGGTTGGATATCGCAGCCGCTCGTACGCGCCTTGAGGATGTACTCGATGAGCTCGACCGGTCGGTCGCCGTCCTGGACGGAGCTCATCAGCGGCATCCGGTCGTAGCCGACTACCCCCAGGATCCAGCTGACGCGGGCACCAACCTGGCCGAATCTGATCGCGCTGAGGCTGTACTCGACGCGGCGAAGGCCCGTCGGCTCCTGGTACGCGACGCGCTGGTCAGGCTGGACAACGGAACCTACGGGGTCTGCGTGGATTGCGGCAAGCCCGTGCCCGAGGGCAGACTGGAAGTCAAGCCAGAGGCGGCGAGATGCCTGACATGCCAGGCAAAGAGGGACAGAATGCGGCGCTGACCATTCGCTGAGGTTCTGCCGGGCCGACCGCCAGCCGGCCGGCGGAATGAAGGAAGGTCACGGTGTGTTGTTGCGCGCGTGTCCATAGCTGCTAAGAGCGGGTGCGCTGTTGCACCACCGGACACGGCGAGGTCCCCGTCAGGTGATATTCGGGTAGCCGTGCGAGCCGGGTATGGACCCGGCACGGTATTCTCCGCCCGAGACGGCTGGCAGCATAGTCTGAGCCAGCCACGCAAGGCGGAGGGGGTGGGTCCGGTACCTGAGACGCTCGAGGGGCGCAACGAGCGCTTCGAACGCGATGTCCTGCCGTACCTGGATCAGCTATACGCGGCTGCGATGCGGATGACCCGCAATCCAGCTGACGCCGAGGATCTGGTGCAGGAGACGTTTGCCAAGGCATACGGCTCCTTCCATCAGTACCAGGACGGCACGAACCTGAAGGCGTGGCTCTTCCGTATCCTCACCAACACCTTCATCAACACCTACCGCAAGCGGCAGCGCGAGCCACAGCGGTCAGGCACCGAGGAAATCGAGGACTGGCAGCTTGCCCGCGCGGCATCGCATACGTCATCGGGCCTGAAGTCGGCTGAGGCCGAGGCGCTGGAGAGCCTGCCAGACTCGGACGTGAAGGAAGCTCTCCAGGCACTCCCCGAAGAATTCAGAATCGCGGTATACCTGGCAGATGTCGAAGGCTTCGCCTATAAGGAGATCGCCGACATCATGGGAACCCCGATAGGGACTGTCATGTCGCGGCTCCACCGGGGTCGCAGGCAGTTGCGCGAGATGCTGCAGGACTACGCGGCCGATGTTGGCCTGGCCGCGTCGGCACCGCAGCAGTCGTCACGTGTCCAAGCACCCAGGGGGGATGGGTGATGAGCTGCGGAAACCCGCACGAGGTGCCGTGTAGCGAGGTACTGGACCGCATGTACAGCTATCTTGACGGCGAAATGGACCAGGTGTCCTACGCCCAGGTCAGGGTCCACCTGGACGAATGCGGCCCGTGCCT
>DASWGE010000233.1:0-1901 GCA_036393895.1 Streptosporangiaceae bacterium
TCCCGGGCCCGCCAGGTCATCGCCCAGCGCATGGTCGAGTCACTGCAGACATCCGCGCAGCTCACCACCGTGGTCGAGGCGGACGTCACGGCGATTGCCAGGCTGCGTGACCGGACCAAGGCCGCGTTCGA
Source organism: Streptosporangiaceae bacterium (assembly GCA_036393895.1). Taxonomy (GTDB): domain Bacteria; phylum Actinomycetota; class Actinomycetes; order Streptosporangiales; family Streptosporangiaceae; genus Chersky-822. Next base: position 132 of record DASWGE010000233.1, read on the forward strand.
GGCCAGGGAAGGGGTCAAGCTCTCGTTCCTGCCGTTCTTCGCCATGGCCACGGTCGAGGCCCTGAAAGCGCATCCGAAGCTGAATGCAGTCATCGACACCGCGAACAGCACGGTGACCTACCACGACGCCGAGCACCTCGGCATCGCGGTCGACACCGAGCGCGGGCTCATGGTTCCCGTGATCAGGAACGCCGGTGACCTGAACATCGGCGGCCTGGCCCGCAAGATCGCCGACCTGGCGCAGCGGACCAGGGCAGGCCAGGTCAGCCCCGACGACCTGAGCGGCGGGACGTTCACCCTTACCAACACGGGCAGCCGCGGCGCCCTGTTCGACACCCCGATCATCAACCAGCCGCAGGTCGGGATCCTGGGCACCGGAACCGTGAACAAGCGGGCCGTCGTGGTCGACGATCCAGATCTCGGGGAAGTGATCACGGTCCGCTCGATCGTGTACCTGGCCCTTACCTACGACCATAGGCTCGTCGACGGCGCCGACGCCGCCCGGTTCCTTGTCACGATCAAGAACCGGCTGGAGCAGGGCGCGTTCGAGGCTGAGCTCGGCCGATAGCGCTGACCGTGCGAGTAGCCATCTCCGCCGCGTCAGGCCTGATCGGCTCCGCTCTGGCGGGTGACCTTGAGGCAGACGGAGCAGACGTCCTCCGGCTGGTGCGGCGCGCGGCGCGCTCGCCGACCGAGATCAGCTGGAATCCGCGGGCGGCCGCGGACGGCCTGGACCCGGCTGCTCTGCGGGGGGTGGACGCGGTCGTTCACCTGTCCGGGGCTCCGGTCGCCGCGCGGCGGTGGACCCCGGCCAGGAAGGCCGTCCTGCGATCGAGCCGGATCCAGTCCACCAAGACGATCGCGTCGGCCATGGCAGCGGCTGACCCGCCGCCAGGTGTGCTGCTGTGTGCCTCGGCGATCGGCTACTACGGGGACACTGATGATCGGGCCGTTGACGAGAGCGCGTCGGGCGGAGCGGGGTTCCTGGCCGAGCTCGTGCGCGACTGGGAGGTGGCGGCGCACCAGGCCAGCGCGGCGGGCATCCGCGTCGCCAGCTTCCGTTCCGGCGTCGTGCTCGCGGCGGACGGCGGCATGCTTGGCCGGCTCCTGCTGCCGTTCCGGCTCGGTCTCGGCGCGACGCTCGGGTCCGGCCGCCAATACCTCAGCTGGATCAGCCTGACCGACGAGGTCAGGGCGCTCAGGTTCCTGCTCGGCTCGGCTGATGCCGCCGGACCGTTCAACCTCACCGCTCCCGCACCGGTGACGAACGCCCAGTTCACCAGGGCGCTGGCGGCAGCGCTCGGCAGGCCCGCGTTGCTCAACCTGCCAACAGTTGTGCTCAGGACCGCACTCGGTGAGCTTGCCAGCGAGCTGCTCGGCAGCGCGCGGGTCATGCCGGCCAGGCTCCGGGCAGCGGGTTTCAGCTTCGCCCACCCGGACATCGCGACGGCGCTGAAGGCCGAGCTGTCCGCTTAGGCAACTGGCGGCTGGCTCGGATCCCGCATTTCGCCGGGTGGAGGCTGGGCAGCGGGGGGCGCGCAGGCCGCGGCCGCCACTGCCTTGTGCTCAGCCCGTGCCTTGATCAGCCTTGTTACCGGCGTGCCTGTCGCTGGTCCCAGCAACGGGATTTGCCACAGCGGCGGCACCCGCCCGGTCAGTCCTTCGTAATGCATGACCTGCCCGATCGTTAGCCGCAGCAGGCGCCGCGCCATGAAGATCGCGAGCATGGCGAGCGGCAGTTCGACGAGCACGGCCGACAACAAGCTGGGC
>DASWGE010000234.1:0-5131 GCA_036393895.1 Streptosporangiaceae bacterium
CTGACCTGCGATGACACCCAAAGATCGCCTAGATATGGCTGATCGTCATGATCAGTACCCCCGGTCGGGCTCGAACCGACACTGGCGCCCTTTTAGGGGGCTCGCCTCTTCCCTTGGGCTACGGGGGCGCGAAAATAGTACCTCAACTTGCGCTGTTTATTCAAACATTCCCTGGAATCGGGCAGGTGACTCCTATAGGCTACCAAATAGACATTAGGCGCCCGAAGAACTGTGCGGTTGCACATGCAATTGGCCATTGTTACTACACGGCAAGTGCAGTTACCGTGCCTCGCTGGCTGCTTCCCGCGCGGCAGCGATCAGGCGACCCCGGCCACGCTGCGCGCCCGCTCGAAGACGGCGTCCAGCATCGCGCCGGTGACCCGGCCGGTGAATGTGTTCTGCTGACTCGGGTGATAGCAGCCGAGGACAACGAGCCCGGCCAGCCTGACCTCGACTCCGTGGCCGAATGCGGGGCGCGGTACCGGGACCTGATGCCCCATCCGCGCGAGCTCTCGCCAAGCCGCCTGCCAGGCGAAATGACCGAGGCAGACGATTACCCTGAGGTCGGCTGACACCAGATCGAGCTCGGCGGCCAGCCACGGCTCGCAGGTATCCCGCTCGAGCACCGTTGGCTTGTTCTCCGGGGGCGCGCACCTGACGGCAGCCACCATCCTGACACCGTTCAGCCGCTGTCGGTCGCCGGCGGTCACGCTGGCTGGCTGCGCGGCGAGGCCGCACCGGTAGAGCGACTCGAAGAGCACGTCACCGCTGCGGTCCCCGGTGAAGATCCGGCCGGTCCGGTTGCCGCCGTGGGCCGCCGGCGCTAGGCCGATGATCACGATGCCGGGATTCTCGTCACCCCAGCCTGGCACGGGCCGACCCCAGTACGGCTCGGCGGCGAAGGCCCGCCGTCTGGTCACGGCGACCTGTTCCCGCCAGGCAACTAGGCGCGGGCAGGCACGGCAGACCGACTGGCGCGCCGTCAGCTCGGCGAGGGAGCCTGCCCCCGCCGAGAGGGCGCGGACGCTGTCCCGGCCGGTCGCGACCGGCGTGGCCGCAGTCGCCGGATCGCCGGGCCAACCGGATCCGGGCGGAACGGGACCAGGGGCGGCGGCGCTGCGGACGTTCCTGCCGCCGGGCGCGCTCATGAGCAGCTAGGTTCCCGCGCCGCTCCGGTCACGATCGACCAGGCGATCCCGTCGAGAATGTCATGCTCGCTGGCGACCATCTCATCGAAGCTGAACCGGTCCATGACCCGGTCCAGGATCAGCGCGCCCGCGCCGATAACGTCCACGCGGCCTGGATGGATCACCGTCATCGCGGTCCTCTGGGCGTGGTTCCTGCCGAGCAGGCCGGCCGTGACGTCATGCACCCGGGTCGCGCTGATCCGCGCGTGGTGAATCAGCGTCGGGTCGTAGGCGGTCAGGCCGAGCGCGATCGCGGTCAGCGTGGTGACCGAGCCGGCCAGCCCGACCAGGGTTCGCGCGCTGGCCGCTGGTACAGACTCCGCGACGGCTGTGAGCGCGGCGTCGATGTCCCCCGCCGCGGCGGCGACCTGGGCCCGCGTTGGCGGGTCGGCATGCAGGTGCCGTTCGGTGAGCCTGACGCAGCCGATGTTGACCGAGATAGCCGACAGGCCGTGCTGGCTGTCGGCATCGGCCGCGCCGAAGACGAATTCGGTTGAGCCGCCGCCGATGTCCACGACGAGGAACGGGGGCTCGGGCCCGCCCGGTGATTCCGGTCTGCCTGGCTGGCCGCCGCTGCCGAGCTCAGCGGTCGCGCCGGAAAAAGACAGGTACGCCTCATCCGCACCCGTGATCACCTCGGGGTCCACCCCAAGTATCCGCTGCACGCCGGCGGTGAAATCTTCGGCGTTCGACGCGTCCCGGGTCGCGCTCGTTGCCACCAGCCTGACTGCGCCGGCCCCAGAGTCGGCGATCGCCCGCGCGTATTCCTCGAGCATGGCGAAAGTCCTGGCCAGGGCATCGGGCGCAAGCCTTCCTGTCGCGTCGACTCCCTGGCCAAGCCGGACGATCTCCATCCGGCGCTGCACATCCGTCAGCTGATGGCTGGCAGGGTCGATGTCGGCGATCAGCAGCCGCAGCGAGTTCGTCCCGCAGTCGATCGCAGCGACTCGCTGCGTACCAGGTGCAGCCATCATCCCTCCGCAACCACGTCCCCGGGCGGCACAACGCAGGGCCCGGCTGCCCACCACTCTCCCATGGCCGCCACGGCCTCCCGGCCGAGCGGGTTGGAGCCAGGCACGGCCAGTTCGTGGGCGGCAAGGGCATGGAGGCATTTCACCCGGTCTGGCATGCCGCCGGCCGTCGCAGCGTCCGGCGGCAGCGTCGGCACGCCCGCTGCCGCCGCTGCCGCCGCCCGCCTGGCCGCGTAGTCGCTGTGCGCCGCGACGTAAGCCTCCCGCAATTTCGGATCATCACGCAGCCTGGCCGTCATCTCCCGCATCAGGCCGCTGGCCTCGAGCCGGCTGGCGGCAGCGCAGGCGCGCACGCACGTGAGGTAGAACAACGTAGGGAACGGCGTTCCGTCAGGCAGCCGCGGCGCGGTCTCGATGACGTCGGGCAGCGAGCAAGGGCAGCGGTGCGCGACTGCCCTGGCGCCGCGCGGGGGCCGCCCGAGCTGCGCGGTGACGGCAGCCAGGTCGGCGGCGGACAGGCTCACCCGTGCCGCGCCCTGCCCCGGGTGCCCGGCGTCTTCCTGCCCTGCCCTGACCCCGCCGTTGGCTGCTCATTGGCCTGCTGAACCGATGACCAGAGCCGCGCGTACCACGGCTCCTGATCGCGCTTCGCCGCCGTCGCCTGGGCGTTCCCAGGCATGGGCTCGATGATCGCGTAGCACTTCTGCGTCGGCATGCACATGTGCAGCCTGTCGCGCGCCAGCTGCTCGATGTAGGCCGGATCATGCAGCCTCTGCTGCTCATGTCGCAGGCGCTTGAGCTGCAGCGCGGTCTGGCTGCGCTGGGCCTGCAGCTGGTCGATCTGCCTGCGCTGCGCGATGTACTCGCGGACCGGGTAGGCCAGGCTCAGCGCTATCGCACAGAGCACGACGGCCAGAATCGCCGCCCGCCCGGTAAAGCGCGGCCTGGAGCCTGCAGGCCGCGCCGCAGGGCTCGCCGCCTCGGTCACTTACTGCCCGCCGTGAACCGCCGGAACGCGGCCGGCCCCGCGTAGGCTGCCGCGTCGTCGAGCCGCTCCTCGATCCGCAGCAGCTGGTTGTACTTCGCCACCCGCTCGGATCTGGCAGGCGCGCCGGCCTTGATCTGGCCGCAGTTGACCGCCACCGCGATGTCCGAGATGGTCGTGTCCTCGGTCTCGCCGGAGCGGTGGCTCAGCATGCAGGCGAAGCCCGCCCGCTGCGCGAGCTCGACCGCGCTGAACGTCTCCGTCAGCGTCCCTATCTGGTTGACCTTTACCAGCAGCGCATTCGCCGCGCGCTCGGCGATGCCACGCTCGATCCGCTCCGGGTTGGTCACGAACAGGTCATCGCCGACAATCTGCACCCGGTCGCCCAACCGGCTGGTCAGCTCGCGCCATCCGGCCCAGTCCTCCTCGGCCAGCGGATCCTCAAGTGACACGATCGGGTAGGCATCCAGCCAGCGCTGGTAGATGTCGGCCATCTCGGCCGCCGTCCTCGTCTGGCCATCGAAGTTGTAGCCGCCCTCGCCGTAGAACTCGGTAGCGGCCGCGTCGATCGCGATGGCCACATCCTGGCCAGGCGCGAACCCGGCCTGATTGATCGCCTCCATCAGCAGGTCGAGCGCCGACTGATTGTGCTCCAGATCGGGCGCGAACCCGCCCTCGTCGCCGACGCCAGTGCTCAAGCCGCGCTTCTTGAGTACCGACTTCAGGCTGTGATACGTCTCGGCTCCCCACCGCACGGCCTCGGAGAAGGTGCCCGCGCCGATCGGGGCGATCATGAACTCCTGGATGTCGACATTGGTATCCGCATGCGCGCCGCCGTTGAGGATGTTCATCATCGGCACAGGCAGGACATGCGCATTCGGCCCGCCCAGGTACCTGAACAGCGGCAGCTGAGTCGATTCGGCCGCCGCCCGGGCAGCGGCCAGGCTGACCCCGAGTATCGCGTTGGCGCCAAGCCTGGACTTGTCCGGCGTGCCGTCCAGGTCGATCATCGCGAAGTCGATCAGCCGCTGCTCGTCGACGTCCTGACCGAGCAGCTCGGGCTGGATCTCGTCGATAACGGCATCGACCGCCTGCTGGACGCTCTTGCCGCCGTACTCCGGGCCGCCGTCCCTGAGCTCGACCGCTTCGAACGCTCCCGTCGACGCGCCGCTCGGCACGGCAGCCCTGCTGTGCGTTCCGTCGTCCAGCACGACCTCAACCTCGACGGTCGGGTTTCCTCGCGAGTCCAGGATCTGCCTGGCGTGGATGGCTTCGATGGACGACAAAGGGAACTCCCGCGCGGCGTCGCTGCTTCTCCGTGGGAGCCTAACCGAGCCAGCGAAACCCGCCACCCTCGGCACGCCGTTCGCGGCCCGGCGGCAGCCGCTGACCGCCGCCCCCCAAACAAACAACAGCGATGGGTCATCGCCTGTCTTCCAGGAACGTCGGTGGGCCATCGCTGTTGTTCGGCTCGGCGCGGCGAGCGGGTCAGGTGCCGGGGGATGACTGTTCCCAGGCCTGGAAGCGGTCGCGGAAGGCCTGCGCCGCGCGTCTGAGCTCCAGTTCGGGGTCGAGTCCGGCAGCCTGAGCCCTGGCGACAAGCGCGAACAGCTCCGCGCCGACATCGCTGACCCGCCGCTTCGCGCCGTCAGATCCGTCCGCTCTGCAAGCCCGGGCGACCGCCGCCTGGTCAGGCCGCCGAGACCCGCCAGCCCGGGCGACTGCCGCCTGCTCAGAACCGGGCGCTTGGCCGGACCGGGCCGCCTGGAGTTCGACCAGTTCGGCCGGCGCCCCGGCCGCCGCTGCCCTGCGCTGCAGCTGGGCGGCGAGCGAGAGCGCGGGCTGGGACATCGGAACGCCGTCGAGCGCGGATGCCGGGCCGCCGCCCGCTGCGGCCCGTTCCTGTGCCTTGATCGTTTCCCAGTTCCGCTTGACCTCGTCGGCGCCCGAGACGCTCACGTCCGCGAACACGTGCGGGTGCCTGCGCA